>CAZDSL010000629.1:0-1477 GCA_964507655.1 uncultured Mycobacteriaceae bacterium
GTGCAGACGGGTGAGGGGCGTTCGGCTGTCGGCGGCACGGGCCCGCCGCGTCACTCCCAGGCCAGGATGCGCCGGCGGTACTCGGCCGCGCGGGCGGCGCGCGCCGCGGCGCGGGCGTCGGCGTTGACGACGGCGTCGAGCGAGGCCGCGTCGACCAGCTCCACGGCACGGACCGCCCGCGACGGATCCGTCTCGGCCGGCAGGCCCTGCCAGCGCAGGGTGAACATGCCCGCGCCGAGGCCGCCGGTGTCGAGCCAGTTCGCCACGCCCGGGTCGTCCGCGCAGATGGCGTACGTGTAAAGCCCGTCGGCGTCCACCGCGGCCTGCGCCGAGTTGATGCTGCCCGTGCGGTCGACGTACTCACAGGTCACGCCCCACGGGTTGGTGACCTCGAAGCCCAGATAGTCGGCGCCGAGGCGGTCCACCCGCACCAGCAGCGCCTGCCCCGGCGCGATCCGGAAGTGGCCGCTGGTGGCGAAGCCGAAGCCGGAGGCGCGCAGGCCGGGCGGCGGCGTGACGGTATTGACGGGCTTGGTGAAGATGAACTCGTTGTCCCAGTCGAGCCAGTACCGGCCGACGGTGCGGACCAGCTCGGCGGCGTGCTCGCGGGTGCGGCCCGCGGCGGGGTCGTCCGCCACCGGGCCGTCGATCTGCTCGATGGTGAGGCGGGCGGGCAGCTGCGTCGCCCAGTCGGTGAGGACGTTGCGGCTGATGAGGAAGTTGCGGCCCGGGCCGGTGCGCAGGTGGGGGACGTCGCCGGTCCCCTCGCCGGGGCCGACGGTGACGGCGAAGCGGCGCCCGTCGTACCGGAACGCCGAGTCGGTGACGGCGCCGCGCACGGGCGCGCCCTCCTTGGTGACGGCCCCCGTGCCGGGGATGGTGCCGTAGAGGACGAATGACTGCTGCGCCGGCGGCACGGCGGGCGATTCGCCGCGGATCAGGTAGGTCGCGTCGCCGTCGAGGACGGCGTGGCGGTGGACGTTGTCGGGGTTGTCGATGCCGTAGCCGGTGCCGGGCACCTGCAGCCCGAACCACTCGTGCCCCGCGCAGGCCGTCCACACCGCGGCCGGCCGGGCCGTGTCGTGCAGCGCCATGTGCACCGAGGCCAGCGTGATGTTGTCCACCGAGGCCTCGAGCGTGTCGCGCCCGGCGTCGGAGGCGGCCTGCGGGTCGGCCTCGTACATGCGGCGGACGTCGTCGCGGGCGGCCCGCACCAGCGGGTCGCGCAGCAGCTCGAGGCCCTCGCGCTCGAAGCGCTCCTGCGCGGCGGTGCCGAGCGCGCCGAGCGTAGCGGTCTGCCGGGGATCCTGGGGCATGGGGGCGTCTCCTCGCGTCCGGGGCCGGCGCGGGCTCCCGGGGCGGGGCAGGACGCTCAGGCCCTCGGGATCGCGCCGGAGCCGACCCTCCCAGAATGATGCGTGGATCACAGCGCCGGTCCCGGGGGCCGGGACCGTGCTGGGCCGTAGACATGCGGGGC
>CAZDSL010000630.1:0-1473 GCA_964507655.1 uncultured Mycobacteriaceae bacterium
GGGGTGGCGAGCTTCTCCAGGTACCGGTCGTCCCGGTGGCGCCAGGCCACCGGCAGCGCATCACCCAGCTCTGCGGCGCGGCGCCGCGACGCGGGGGTGATGGGCGCGTAGGGGTGCTCGCCCAGCTCGGCGCCCTCGATCACGGGCGTCCACTCGTCGAGCAGCAGCGGCAGGGTGCGCAGCAGGCGCGTCTTGCCCTGGCCGCGCTCGCCGAGCAGCACCACGTCGTGCCCGGCGATGAGGGCGCGCTCGAGCTGCGGCAGCACCGTGTCTTCGAAGCCGAGGACGCCGGGCGCCGGGCTGCGGCCCTCGCGCAGCGCCGCGAGCAGGTTGCGGCGCATCTCGTCCTTGACGCCCTCGAGGCGGTGCCCGGACGCGCGCAGCGCGCCCAGCGTCGTCGGGGCGGGGGCCGGGGTGGTGGGGGGCAGCGGGTCTGCGGAAGTGTTCGCCGTCACGCGTCCCAGGCTACGAGCCGGGCCGCCTTCTGCCCACCGCTTCGCCGCGGACGCCTCCCCCGCGCCGCGCGAGCCGGCCCGGCCACCACACCCTGTCGCCGATCGACGCCGTGAGCGCGGGGACGAGCAGCGAGCGGACGACGATCGTGTCGAGCAGCACCCCGAACGCCACGATGAACGCGATCTGCGCAAGGAACAGCAGCGGCACCACCGACAGCGACGCGAACGTCGCCGCCAGCACCACCCCGGCCGAGGTGATCACCCCGCCGGTCACCGCCAGGCCCCGCGGGACGCCCGCGGCGGTGCCGTCGCGCAGCGATTCCTCACGGACGCGCGTCATGAGGAAGATGTTGTAGTCGATGCCCAGCGCCACGAGGAAGACGAACGCGAACAGCGGTATCGCCGGGTCGGCCCCGGGGAAGTCGAGCAGATGGTTGAACACCAGGGCCGACGCGCCGAGCGCGGACGCGAACGACAGCACCACGGTCGCGATGAGCAGCACCGGCGCCGCGATCGCGCGCAGCAGCAGCATCAGCACCGCGAGCACCACCGCCAGCACCACCGGGATGATGACGGTGCGGTCGCGCACCGACGTGGCGCGCACGTCGATCTGCACCGCCGTCATGCCGCCCACCAGCGCGTTGCCGCCGGGCACCGCGTGCACCGCGCTGCGCAGGCCGCGCACCGTGTCGAGCGCCGCGTCGGAATCGGGCTGGTCGGCGAGCACCGCGTCGATCTCGGTGAAGCCGGCGGCGGTGGCCACCGTCTGCACCGCGGCCACGCCGGGCACGCCGCGGGCCGCCTCGGCCACGGCGGGCGCGGCGGCGGTGCGGGCCACGATGACCGCGGGGGCCGACGCGCCGGCCGGGAAGTGCTCGCCGATGATCCGCTGCGCCGTCGTCGAGTCGACCTCGTGCAGGAACACGTCGGTCTGCGGCACGCCGCCGGCGCGGAACTGCGGCGCGAAGGCGGCGAGCACGCCCTGCACCAGCAGCGCCCCGGCCGCGAAGCGCCGCGG
>CAZDSL010000631.1:0-1472 GCA_964507655.1 uncultured Mycobacteriaceae bacterium
GGGTGAGTCCCGCCGGGTGGTGGGGTTTTGGGAGGGGCCTCGGGCGGTGGACACGCCGTCACCGACGGTTCGCCCTGCAGGGTGGGCCACCGCGTGATGATCGACGAGTTACGTACCAAAGTTACTCACGAAAGGCATCACGCGATGACCCACGACCATTCTGCCTTGCTCGACCAGCTCGACGGCCTGGCGGCCCTCAAATCCGAGGACACCGGCCTGTCGGAGGTGCTGCCGGAGATCCTGCGGGCCGGCCTGCAGGCGCTGATCGAGGCCGAGGCCGCCGTGAAGATCGGAGCGGGACGCTACGAACGATCCGCCGACCGAACGACCGTGCGCAACGGGCACCGGCCCAAGACGATCTCGACCCCGGCCGGCGATCTGGAAGTCAAGATCCCCAAGCTGCGGGCCGGCTCGTTCTTCCCGGTCCTGCTCGAGCGGCGCCGGCGGATCGACAAGGCCCTGTACGCGGTGATCATGGAGGCCTACGTGCACGGCACCTCGACGCGCAGCGTCGATGATCTGGTGCGCGCGATGGGCGCCGCCTCGGGCGTGTCCAAGAGCGAAGTCTCCCGCATCTGCGCAGGCCTGGACGCGGAGATCGCCGAGTTCCGGGGCCGCACTCTGACCCACACCGAGTTCCCGTACATCTTCCTCGACGCCACTTTCTGCAAGGTGCGTGTCGGCGCGCACGTGGTCTCCCAGGCCCTGGTGGTGGCCACCGGAGTATCGATCACCGGCACCCGGGAGGTGCTCGGTACCGCGGTCGGTGAGACCGAGTCCTACGAGTTCTGGAAAGAGTTCCTCGCCGGGTTGAAAGCCCGGGGGCTCCATGGCGTGCACCTGGTCATCTCCGATGCGCATGCCGGTTTGAAAGCTGCTGTGGCACAACAGTTCACCGGAGTCACCTGGCAGCGTTGCCGGGTGCACTTCATGCGCAACCTGCACGGCGCGGTTCCTGCGAAACAACAGTCAGTGATCACCGCCGGGGTGCGTACCGTGTTCGCGCATACGGAGGCGAAAGATGTTACAGCGCAGTGGGATCTGGTGGCCGACAGCTTCGCGGGTTCGTTCCCGAAGGCAGCCGCGATGATGCACGAGGCCAAGACGGACGTCCTCGCGTTCGCGGAGTTCCCAAAGACTCACTGGCAGAAGATCTGGTCGAACAATCCGATCGAGCGCCTCAACAAGGAGATCAAGCGCCGATCCGACGTCGTCGAGATCTTCCCCAACTCCGCCGCTTTCCTGCGGCTCGCCACCGCCGTCGTAATCGATACACATGACGAATGGCAGGTCTCCCGCCGCTATCTGTCCGAGGTGTCGATGGCCGAACTCCGCGGCGTGATCGCGGCCAAGCAACGCGCTGCACAGGCCCTGGACGTGCCAGCCCAGATCGCCTAACCTACGACACGACTCGTTGATCATCACGCGTGACCCACGCCGATCCGAAGTCCACCACGCCAAGGGGCACTATC
>CAZDSL010000632.1:0-1470 GCA_964507655.1 uncultured Mycobacteriaceae bacterium
CGGTGCCGGAGATCTTCGCCGACGCCGACCGCCCCGCATCCGGCCCCGCGGTGGACCCCCGCCTGCTGCCCGCGGTGCTGCGCGGCGCCGGAACGAGCGACCTGCCCGAGCCCGACACCCTCGCCGAGATCACGCTGCCGGCACTCCTGCTGGCGTGGGACACCGACCCGGGCCACCCCCTGTCCACCACCGAGCGGCTGGCGGAGTTGCTGCCCGGCGCCGACGCGCACGTCTCGCGCACCGCCGCCGACGTCGCGAGTTGGCCGACCCGGGCCGCGGAGTTCTTCGTCACCCGGGGATAGGCGCACACGGGAACCCAGGCGCACCGACGCGTTGGGTTAACCGGTGGCAGGTTCCGGCCGTGTCATCCTGCCACCCGTTAACCGAACGCTGGAGGGAGGCGGACGGCGACCTACCCCAGCACCGCCCCGTACTCGATCGAGCCGTCGGCGTGGATGGTGTAGCTCTGCCGCCCGCCCTCGACGTTCGCCTGGTCGGTGCCGCGCGACACGGCCACCTTGTTGACGGCGTTGCGCGCGATGTCGAGCACCAGCTCCACCGCCTCAGCAGGGCCGAAGTGCGCGCGCACCGGGTCCAGCACCTCGGCGGTGAGGTGACCGGGCTGCCAGATCAGCGCGTCGGTGAGCGCGAGCGCCGCCGTCTGCCGGTCGGTGAATCCGGCGTGCTCGTAGTCGTCGACGGCGTCGAACACGGCCTCGTCGGCCCCCGCGTCGAGGGCGGCGGACGAGCGCAGCGAGCGGCACATGCGGCAGTTGTGCTGGCGGGCGCCGCGTAGGCGGACCAGCTCGGTGAGCACCGGGTCGAGCAGCGGCAGGCGGGCCACCGCGCCGAGCAGGGCGTCGAGGGTGGGCCACAGGCTCGGCGCCTCCCCCGCCGTCTGCTCCCACGCGCCGGGCGTGAACAGCGCGTCGAGGGCGCGGCGCACGCGCGGCACCCAGTCTGCGGCGTACACGGCCAGGGCGTACTCGCCGGCCCCCTCCCCCAGTTCGGCGTCGAGATCGGCGCGCTGGGCGTCGGTGAGGGCGGAGACGTCGAGGCTGAACTGCTCGGCGAAGGCGGCGGCCGCGGGGCTGTCTGTGGGCGAGGCAGCGGGCAGGGGCTCAAGCCCGAGCGTCTCCGCGCAGGTGACGCGGGCGAGGGCGGTCAGCTCGGCCATCCCGGGCACCTCGGCGCCGGCAAGGCTGGCCAGGAGGGCGGCGGGCTCGGGCGCGAGGGCCGTGAGCGCGTCCTGGCCGGTGCGGTTCCACTGCGCGGTCATGAGGCCATGGTGACCGCCGCCGGTGCGCGGGAACAGGGGTGCGCCCGCTGGATGGGCCCCGCTTTGCCCACCCCGCGCCGACCCCCACTCTGCACCGCCCCAACGCGCGCCGCGCCACCCCGCGCCGTCCCACCCCGCGTTGGGTTAACCCGTGGCCGTTTCGGGGCCTCCAAACCTGCCATGGGTTAACC
>CAZDSL010000633.1:0-1465 GCA_964507655.1 uncultured Mycobacteriaceae bacterium
GCTACGCCAGCGGCACCCAGCTGGGCGAGGGCTCGTTCTTCGGCCGCCGCGCCGGCCACCACGCCGCCGGCTGAGTCCCGGCAGGCCGGGCCGCGCCGCCGCACACCGGGAGCCTCGGGTGACCGGCCCCGCGCCCCCGTGCGATCCTGACCCCTTGAGCCGACAGCGCAACGAGTTCCCGGCCGGCGCTGCCCCGCGCCGGCACCACGATCAGTGAGGTTTTCGATGAGCGAGACCGCCACCCCGGCAGTGCAGGGCTGGTTCACCACCGGCCCCGAGCCTGCGCTGGTGGGCACCAAGTGCACCGAGTGCGGGACCATCGCCTTCCCGCGCGAGACCACCTTCTGCAAGAACCCCGCCTGCGCCTCCGAGGCGTTCGACGACGTCGAGCTGAGCCGCCGCGGCACCGTGTGGTCGTACACCGACGCGCAGTACCAGCCGCCCGAGCCGTACATCCCGGCCACCGACCCGTACGTGCCGTTCGCGCTGGCGGCCGTCGAGCTGCCCGAGGGGCTCGTGGTGATGGGCCAGGTCGCCGACGGCTACGGCGTGGCCGACCTGAAGGTGGGCGCGCAGGTGGAGCTGGTCGTCGAGCCGCTCTACACCGATGACGAGGGCGTCAAGACCATCTGGCGCTGGAAGCCGGTCGGGTCCGCGTCGGCAGCGAAGGAGCAGGCATGAGCAAGCATGATGTGGCGATCGCCGGCGTCGGCATGCACGCGTGGGGCAAGTGGGGACGCCCCTTCGTCGAGTACGGCGTGGCCGCGGCGCGCGACGCATTGGCGGACTCGGGCATCGCGTGGGGTGACGTCGACTTCATCGTGGGCGGCGAGACGGTGCGCAACGGCTACGGCGGCTACGTGGCGGGGTCCACGTTCGCGCAGGCCCTGGGCTGGAACGGCGCCCGCGTCGCCACCTCCTACGCCGCATGCGCCACCGGCGCGCAGGCGCTGGACACGGCCCGCACCCGCATCCTCGCCGGGCTGAGCGACGTGGCCCTGGTCGTCGGCGCCGACACCACGCCCAAGGGCTTCCTCAAGCCCAACGCGGGCGAGCGCTGGGACGATCCCGACTGGCTGCGCTTCCGCCTCATGGGCATGACCAACCCCGCGTACTTCGCGCTCAACGCGCGCCGCCGCATCGACCTGTACGGCGCCACGCCCGAGGACTTCGCGCAGGTCAAGGTCAAGAACGCCAAGCACGGGCTGAACAACCCGTACGCGCGCTACCGCAAGGCCGTGGACGCGGCCGACGTGCTCGGCTCGGCCGTGGTGGCCGACCCGCTGCACCTGCTCGACATCTGCGCCACCTCCGACGGCGGCGCGGCCGTGGTGCTCACCTCGGTGGAGTACGCGAAGAAGCACGGGATCACCGGCCCGCGCATCAACGCCATCTCGACGGTCACCCCCACGTTCCCGCAGACGCTGCTGGACATGCCGTACTTCTCCTCGGAGTCGACGGCCGC
>CAZDSL010000634.1:0-1460 GCA_964507655.1 uncultured Mycobacteriaceae bacterium
GCGGCGGCGGGGCGGCGTGCACCGGGCGGCGCGGGGGGCGGCGGCGCGTGGCCGAACCAGCTCTCGAAGGCCAGGTCGTACCGGGGGATGTCGTCGCGCTCGCGGCACAGCGTGGCGCGGCCCGCCCAGTACACCTGGCGGCGGTCGGCGGCGTCCACCTCGCGCAGCGCACGCAGATACCGCCCGGTGGTGTCGGTGCCGCCCGCGAGCCCCGCCGCGCGCAGCGCCCGCGCGAACCCCACGGCGCCCGTCATCGGGTCGGCGGGAGCGCCGTCCGCGGCGGCCGCGGCGGGGGATGCGTCGGTGCCCATGTGCCCATTGTCACCCGGCGCGCCCGCCAGTGGTGCGGGACACGGCGGCGGCCGGGGCGGGCGGGGTCAGGTGGTGAGCAGGCGGTCGAGGCCCTCGCGCGCCACGCGGTCGAGATCCTCCCGGTACTTGAGCACCGCGCCCAGCGTGGCGGCGGCCGACTGCGCGTCCAGCGCGTCGCACCCCAGGGCGGTGAGCGCCCGCGCCCAATCGAGCGACTCGGCCACGCCGGGCGGCTTGAGCAGGTCGAGGGCGCGCAGGCGGTGCACGGCGGCCGCCACCTGCTGCGCGAGCGCCTCGCCGAGCCCGGGCAGCCGGCGGCGCAGGATGGCGACCTCCTGCGGCAGGGACGGATGGTCGAGCCAGTGGTAGAGGCAGCGGCGCTTGAGGGCGTCGTGCACGTCGCGGGTGCGGTTGGAGGTGAGCACGGCCAGCGGCGGCACCGCGGCGCGCACGTCGCCGTACTCGGGGATGGAGACGGCGCCCTCGTCGAGGACCTGCAGCAGGAAGGCCTCGAACTCGTCGTCGGCGCGGTCGACCTCGTCGATGAGCAGCACGCACGGGGCGTCCTGGAGCGCCTGCAGCAGCGGCCGGGCCAGCAGGAAGCGCTCGGTGTAGAGCGACCGCTCGGCCTCGTCGGCGCGGAACCCGCCGGCCTCCGCGCCGGCGGCCGCCTCCAGGGTGCGCAGGTGCAGCAGCTGGCGGGGGAAGTCCCACTCGTAGAGGGCCTGCGCGGCGTCGATGCCCTCGTGGCACTGCAGGCGGATCAGCGGCAGCTCCAGCGCCTCGGCCAGCGCCAGCGCCAGGGACGTCTTGCCGGTGCCGGGCTCGCCCTCGCAGAACAGGGGCCGGTGCATGCGCAGCGCCAGGAACGCGGCGACGGCCAGGCCCTCGCCGGCCAGGTAGCCGGTGCGGGCGAGCGCGCCGGCGAGCTCCTCGGGCGACTGCGGCACTGTCACGGGCCGAGCCTAGGTGACCCGGCCGTGGCGGCGCAGCGCATCGGCGGTGTCGGCGTCGGCGCCGGTGGCGAGGTCGCCGCACTCGATCTCCCGCACCGCGGGCTGCGCGCGCAGCCACGGCCCCGCGCCGCGGTCGCCGTGCAGCGATGCGCGCAGCGCGGGCCAGTGCGCCCGCCCCACGACCACCGGATG
>CAZDSL010000635.1:0-1453 GCA_964507655.1 uncultured Mycobacteriaceae bacterium
AGGCCTGCAGCGGGATCTCCACGTGCACGCCCGGCGGCACGTAGACGAACGAGCCGCCCGACCACACGGCGGTGTTGAGCGCGGCGAACTTGTTGTCGCCGGCCGGGATCACCGAGCCGAAGTACTTCTCGAAGATCTCCGGGTGCTCGCGCAGGCCGGTGTCGGTGTCGGTGAAGATGACGCCCTTCTCCTCCAGGTCCGAGCGGATCTGGTGGTAGACCACCTCCGACTCGTACTGGGCCGTGACGCCGCCGATCATGGCCTGCTTCTCGGCCTCGGGGATGCCCAGGCGGTCGTAGGTGTTGCGGATGTCCTCGGGCAGGTCCTCCCACTTGGTGGCCTGGCCCTCGGTGGAGCGCACGAAGTACTTGATGTTGTCGAAGTCGATGCCCGACAGGTCGGCACCCCAGCCCGGCATGGGCTTGCGGTCGAAGATGCGCAACGCCTTGAGGCGGTTCTCCAGCATCCACGCCGGCTCGTTCTTCTTCTCGGAGATGTCGCGGACGACGTCCTCGTTGAGCCCGCGCCGGGCGGCCTGGCCGGCCTCATCGGAATCCGACCAGCCGAAGGCGTAGTTGCCCAGGGCCTCGATCGTCTCCTCCTGCGTGAGCGGCGCGGCGGCGCCGCGGCCCGGCGTACCTGCCTGATCCGAGGTTATTGTCATGCCGGCTCCTTCCGGAGTCTCGTGCTTCCCGCGCTGCGCTGTGCGCGGTATGGAAAGTCGTGCGGTGCGCCCGCCGCGCGGCGGGCGGATGTGCCGGGCGGGTGACGCTGCCCCGTCATCCCGGCCCCGTGGGCGGAGGGTCGGCCGCCGTGCGGCCGCCCGCCAGGTGCGGCACGCCCAGCGGGACGTGGGTGGTGCAGGCGGCGTCGCCGTTGGCGATGGTGGCCAGCCGCTGCACGTGCGTGCCCAGCAGGGAGCGGAACGCGTCCTGCTCGGCCTCGCAGAACTCGGGGAACTCCGCCGCCACGTGCGCCACGGGGCAGTGGTGCTGGCAGATCTGCACGCCGTTGCCCACGCGCCGCGTGTTGGCGACGTAGCCCGCGCCCGTCATGGCCTCGGCGATCTCCTCGGCCACCCGCGCCAGGCGGGCGTCGTCCCCGTCGGTGCCGGCCTGCGTGGTGCCCTCGGCCGGGTCCACTGCGCGGACGATGTCGAGCACGCGGCGGCGGGCGAACGCCGTCACCGCCTCCTCGCCGCCGATCTCGCGCAGCTCGCGGAGGGCGGCGCCGGCGAGGTCGTCGTACGCGTGCCCCAGCCGCGCGCGGCCCGCCGCGGTGAGCCGGAACAGCTTGGCGGGCCGGCCCGGGCCGCGCCGGCGTGCCCCCGCCCCGCTGGCCTCGGTGGCCTCGCCCTGCTCGACGAGCGCGTCGATGTGGCGGCGCACGCCCGCGGCGCTGAGCCCGAGGCGGGTGCCGATCTCCGAGGCCGACACGGGGCCCTCCTCCAGCA
>CAZDSL010000636.1:0-1450 GCA_964507655.1 uncultured Mycobacteriaceae bacterium
ACCCGAACACTGCCGGGCACCGCATCGCCGCACCTGCGTGATACACCGTAGCACATCTCCAAGACCTTGAAGGCCTGATCTGTGCAACTCCTCCATGCTAGCCCATCCGACTTGCCGGCGCAAATGGCCGCCCGGTCGAAATACTGCTGGATTCCGGTGCCGTCTTCGCTCGCATCCGGACCAGCCGGGCTCGCTCTGACTCGAACCAAGGTACGCGCGCCGGGGGTGCTTGCCAAATCGGCAGGTCAGAGAGGTTCCCACCCGCATTTGCCCTGGTGAGCGGCCGCCGCTGCGCGGCTTCGCGCGCGTGCGGCGGCCGTGATGCCCGGCACATCTCAGGCGCCGGCCCGCCTCACGCCGGCGAAGTTCTTCTTACCCCGGCGCACGACGAGCCACCGCCCGTGCAGGAAGTCCGTCTCCTCCGGGGTCCATTCCTCGTCGCCGATGCGCAGGTTGTTCACCGACGCCCCACCCTCACGGACGGTGCGCCGGGCGGCGCCGCGGCTCTCGGCGAGGCCCGTCGCGACGAGCAGGTCGACGATGGTGCGCGGGGCGTCGTCGGCCAGGTCGGCGACGGCCGCCTCGCGCAGCGCCGCGCCGAGCGTCGGCTCGTCGAGCTCTCCCAGCTCGGCGCGGCCGAACAGCGCCTGGCTGGCCAGCTCCACCGCGGCGGTCTGCGCCTCGCCGTGCACCAGCGTGGTCATCTCGCGCGCCAGCCGGCGCTGGGCGACGCGGGCGTGCGGCCGCTCGCGCGTCTCGTTGTCGAGCTCGTCGAGCTCCTCGCGCCCCAGGAAGGTGAACCACCGCAGGTACCGGACGACGTCGGCGTCCGCGGTGTTGATGAAGTACTGGTACCACGCGTAGGGGCTGGTCATCTCCGGGTCGAGCCACAGGCTCCCGCCGCCGGTGGACTTGCCGAACTTCTTGCCGTCGGCGGAGGTCACCAGGGGCACCGTGAGCCCGTGCGCGCTGACGCCGTCGACCTTGCGGTTGAGCTCGACGCCCGCGACGATGTTGCCCCACTGGTCCGAGCCGCCCACCTGCAGCAGGCAGCCGTGCCGGCGCTGCAGCTGCAGGAAGTCGTTGGCCTGCAGGAGCATGTAGCTGAACTCGGTGAACGACATGCCGTCGGCCGCCAGGCGCGTGCGGACGGTGTCGCGCGCGAGCATGACGTTGACCGAAAAGTGCTTGCCCACGTCGCGGAGCAGCCCGATGGCCGACAGCTCCGCCGTCCAGTCCATGTTGTTCGCGATGATCGCGCCGGAATCCGAATCGTCGAAGTCGACGAAGCGCTCGAGCTGCGAGCGGATGCGCCCGGCCCACTCGGCGACGGTGTCGGCCGAGTTCATGGTGCGCTCGCCCACGTCGCGCGGGTCGCCGATGAGGCCGGTGGCGCCGCCGGCGAGCACGATCGGGCGGTGCCCCGCGCGCTGGAAGCGCTTGAGCGCCA
>CAZDSL010000637.1:0-1449 GCA_964507655.1 uncultured Mycobacteriaceae bacterium
GGCGCCCCCGGCGAGCACGGCCAGCACGGCGGCGAGCAGCACCAGCGCGCGCGCCGCGGCGCGGCGGACCCGTGCGGCCATCGGCTCAGTCCTCCCCGACGGCGACGGGCCGCGCCGGATCGGTGATCCAGTGCGACCACGAGCCCGGGTAGAGGCGGGCGGGGAACCCGGCCACGGCGAGCGCCAGCACCTCGTGCGCGGCGGTGATGCCGGAACCGCAGTAGGCCGCCGCCTCGGTGCGCCCGTCGAGCAGCGCGCCAAAAGCGCGGCGCAGGTCGGCGGCGGGCAGGAGGGTGCCGTCGGCGGCGACGTTCTCTCCGGTCGGCCGGTTGACGGCGCCCGGGATGTGCCCGGCCACCGGATCGGCTGGTTCCACCTCCCCGCGGAACCGTTCCGCGGCGCGGGCGTCGATGAGCACGCCGCGGCGGGCGAAGGCGAGGGCGTCGCCGGCCTCGAGCACGGAGCCGGCGTCCTCGGCGGGCGCGGGACCGGCACGGAAGTCGCCGGGCTCCGGCGGTGCCGTGGGCGCGCCCTGCTCGACGGGCAGCCCCCGCGCCGTCCACGCTGCGAGCCCGCCGTCGAGCACCAGCACATCGGCGTGGCCGAAGTGCCGCAGCAGCCACCACGCGCGCGCGGCGGCGGTGGCCGGGCCGGCGTCGTAGACCACCACGGTGGAGGCGGGGTCTGCCGTGCCGCCGCCCGACCGCACGCCCAGCGCCCGCATCGACTCCTCGAACCGCGCCGCCGAGGGCAACGGGTGCCGCCCGCCGGCGCCGGGCGGGCCGGCGAGGTGCGCGTCGAGGTCGGTGAACCGCGCCCCCGGGATGTGGCCCGCGGCGTACGCGGCCGCGTCGGGGCCGGTGGCCAGCGCCCACCGCACATCCAGCACCACCGGCGGCCGGGCCGAGGCCAGCCGCCGGTGGAGTGCCTGCGCGCCGATGAGCGGCGACGCGGCGGATGCGGTGGAGGGGGACGGCAACGTCACTCGACCGCGCTGTTGAACCGGGCGAGCTGCTCGGCGAAGGAGCGGAGCTCGGGGAGTGTCCAGTCGCCCAGCCGCGCGGAGATGTCGTTGCGGCGGAACTGGAAGGCCGCGCGCAGCTTCTGCTCCCCGTCCTCGGTGAGGGCGATGGTGTGCGAGCGGCGGTCCTCCGGATCGCACGCGCGGTGCACCAGGCCCATCTCGGCGAGGGTGGTCAGGTGGCGGCTGACGGCGCTTTTGTCCATGTCGAGCACGTCGACGATCTCGCCGGCCCGGGTGGGCTGGCGGTCGGCCACCAGCACCAGCACGGTGTAGGTGGACGCGGCCATGTCGGGGTCGATGAGGCGGGCGATCTCGTCCTTGGCGGCGCGCAGCCGGCGCATCAGCGCGCCGAGCTCGAACTCGATGCTGCGCACCGCGGCGATCACGGTGCCGCCCTGGCCCAGGCCCTCGTACACGTCGGCCGC
>CAZDSL010000638.1:0-1445 GCA_964507655.1 uncultured Mycobacteriaceae bacterium
CGCCCCCGCGGCCCGGCCACGCCCGGCCCCGCTCGACGACGCCCGCCTCGCCGGCCTGGTCGCCGAGATGCGGGCCGGCGACCGCGCCGCCGCCGCGTCCGGCTCGCACACCGTGCGCACCGACGGCACCCGCGCCGGCGGCGCCGCCACCGTCTCCCTGCTGCAGACGGCCATCCGCGCCGGGCGCACGCTCTCTGTGGGGTACGTCGACGCGCAGGGCACCGCCAGCCACCGCATCGTCGAGCCGGTCGCGTTCACCGGCGGCACGCTCGAGGCCGTCGACCCGGTCACCGGCGCCCGCCACGCCTTCTCCCTGCCCCGCATCACGTCGGTATCGTTGGTGGACTGAGGGCGCGCGGGCCATCCCGCCCCCGCCCCGCAACCACCCGTCCCACCCCAGGGAGGCCACGTGAGCGACGGACCGCTGATCGTCCAGTCCGACAAGACGCTGCTGCTGGAAGTGGACCACCCGCTCGCCGCGGAGGCCCGCGCCGCCATCGCGCCCTTCGCCGAGCTCGAGCGCGCCCCCGAGCACATCCACACCTACCGGGTCACGCCGCTGGCGCTGTGGAACGCCCGCGCCGCCGGCCACGACGCCGAGCAGGTGGTGGACGCCTTCGTCCGGTACTCGCGTTTCCCCGTGCCGCAGCCGCTGCTGGTGGACGTGGCCGACACGATGGACCGCTACGGGCGCCTGCAGCTGATCAAGCACCCGGCGCACGGGCTCACGCTGGTGAGCCTCGACCGCGCCGTGCTCGAGGAGGTGCTGCGGCACAAGAAGATCGCGCCGATGCTGGGCGAGCGGATCGACGACGACACCGTGCGCGTGCACCCCAGCGAGCGCGGCCGGCTCAAGCAGATGCTGCTCAAGGTGGGCTGGCCGGCCGAGGACCTCGCGGGCTACGTCGACGGCGAGGCGCACGAGATCGCCCTGGACACCGCCACCAACCCCTGGGAGCTGCGCGACTACCAGCAGATGGCGGCCGACGCGTTCTGGGACGGCGGCTCGGGCGTGGTGGTGCTGCCCTGCGGCGCGGGCAAGACGATGGTGGGCGCGGCCGCGATGGCGAAGGCGCGGGCCACCACGCTGATCCTGGTCACCAACACCGTCGCCGGGCGCCAGTGGAAGCGCGAGCTGATCGAGCGCACCTCGCTCACCGAGGACGAGATCGGCGAGTACTCGGGCGAGAAGAAGGAGATCCGCCCCGTCACCATCGCCACCTACCAGGTGATCACCCGCCGCTCCAAGGGCGAGTACAAGCACCTCGAGCTGTTCGACTCGCGCGACTGGGGGCTGGTGATCTACGACGAGGTGCATCTGCTGCCGGCGCCGGTGTTCCGCATGACGGCCGACCTGCAGTCGCGCCGCCGCCTGGGCCTCACGGCCACCCTGGTGCGCGAGGACGGCCGCGAGGGCGACGTCTTCTCCCTCATCGGCCCCAAGC
>CAZDSL010000639.1:0-1444 GCA_964507655.1 uncultured Mycobacteriaceae bacterium
CCAGCGCGGAGCGCACGGCGTCGGCGTCGGGCGCGGTGTAGCGGCCGCCCGCTGTGGCGGCGATGAAGCCGTACCCGGGCGCGCCCTGCAGGGTGCTGCGCGAGTCGAGCGGGGCCTGCGCCGCGGTGGTGTCGGCGGCGACCTCCGCTCCCGCCGGGGCCGCCGGGGCCGCCGCATCGGCCGCGAGCTGCGCGCGCGGGATGCACGAGGCCACCGCCCGCCGCGCGGCCGGGGAGGCCAGGTCGCCGCGGATGCCGAAGACCAACTGCTCCACGTCGTCGGTGGCGGCGGTGGTGGCGGAGAAGCCGGAGCCCAAGGAGAGGTCGTCCTTGGCGCCCGCCCCGATGGACACCACGTCGGCGTCGCCGTCGCGGGCCAGCGTGTTCACCGACGCCGAGCGCGGGTGCACGGTGATCCGGCCGGTGCGCGGCGCGTCGCCCCACCAGCGGTCGTTGGCGACGAGCTCGAGCGAGCCGTCCTCGTCCACCGCGTCGAGGCGGTAGGGGCCGGAGGAGACGAACACGTGCGGGTCGACCGTGCCGGGCGCCAGCGTGAACGCGGTGTTCCAGTACTGGGCGATGGCGCGCAGCGCGTCGGTGTCGCCGTTCGTCACGGCGTCGACGATGCCGATGCCCGGCTGCGAGGTCACCGCGCCGCCGTCGGGCACGGGCGTCTGCGCGGCGGCATCGCCGTCCTCCGCCCCAGTGCCCGTCGGGCCGGAGCCGGGCAGGCCCGCGCCGGGCGGGATTCCGGCCGCACCCTGGGCCACCACGTGCGACGGGAGCATGCTGGTGGCCGCGAAGGCGGAGCGCCAGTCGGTGACGGCGCGCTCGCCGGTGTAGTGCACCACGGCCTCGCGGCTGCCGGGGGTGCAGTCGATCGAGGCGATCTGCGCCATGGCCGGGTCGACCGGCGCGTCGAACAGCGGCACCTCGGCGCCGTCGGCGCCCGGCGCGCGGATCCGCCCGTTGCGCGCCGCCCAGGCCAGGACCATGTCGTCGCACACCACCGGCGCCCCGTCGGAGTACACCGCGGCCGGGTTGATGCGGTATTCGATGCTGGTGGCGTCGCCCGGCACCGGGGTGACGGTGCCGAAGTCGGTGTCGGCGATGGTCTCGCCGTGCGGGCCGGGGTAGCTGAAGCCAGTCTGCACGCGCACGAACGCCTGCGCCGCCGCGGAGGCGAGCCCCTCGGTGGAGCCGACGTTGTAGGTGGGCACGGAGCCGTCGACGACGTAGCCGAGCCCCGGGGCCGGGCTGCCCGACGACGAGCACGACGCCGCCGCGACGGCGGCCAGCGTCACCGCACCCGCGGACGCGAGTGCCCGGATGGACCTCCGCGACCGCATCGTCAGGACCGCTTCCGCCGCTTCGCGCCCGCGGGCCTGGCCCCGGGCCTCGGTGCGCGGGTGCCGCCCGCCACCGGCACGGCGCCGGCCGGCGCC
>CAZDSL010000640.1:0-1440 GCA_964507655.1 uncultured Mycobacteriaceae bacterium
ATCCTGCGCAGCTTCTTCATGGGCCTGGACCAGAACATCCTGGAGGCGGCACGGATGGACGGTGCCGGGGAGTGGCGCATCCTGGCTCAGCTGGTCGTCCCGATGTCGCGTGCGGCCATCGCTGTGGTCGCGCTGTTCTACGGCGTCGGCTACTTCAACGCGTTCTTCAACGCGATGCTCTACATCAACGACAACAGCAAGTGGCCACTCCAGTTGGTGCTGCGGTCGTACGTGCTGCAGGGCGCCCATCTGCCCGGCGGCGGCACGGCGGCCGACACGCATGCCAGCGGCGCGTCCGCCGGCCTGCCGATCAAGATGGCGATCATGGTCTTGGCATTCGTGCCCATTCTGCTGGTCTATCCGTTCGTCCAGCGGCACTTCACCAAGGGCGTCATCTTCGGCGCGATCAAGGGCTGAGGTCGTGCACGGCTACCGTGCTCTCCCGCTCCGTGAGCTGCGGGACGAGCAACCGGGTCTCGGGAGGCTCCGACGACTGCACCCTGGTCATCGCCAGGTCGACGGCGATCTCGCCGATCCGCACCGCTGGAATGTCGATGGCGGTGAGCGGCACCTGCTGCTGGGTGGCGACGTCGGTCGGGCACAGTGCCACGACGGCGAGGTCACCGCCGACCGTCCGTCCGCGCAGCCGAAGACCCGTGAGCACGCCGGGCAGCGCGGCCTCGTTGTGTACCACCAGGGCAGTCAGCTCGGACACCGTGTCAAGCACCCGGCCGGCCGCGCCCACCCCCTCGGCGTACGACGCCTCGGTGGGCTCCACCACGACCTCGATCCCCAGCCGTCGCGCCTCGGCGCGGTAGCCGCGCAGCAGCCGAGTGGCGTACGACGTGTGCCGACCCAAGACGGTGGGCGTGGGGCCGATCAAGGCGATGCGGGTGTGCCCGAGGTCGGCCAGGTAGCGCACCGCCATCCGTCCGGCCGCCTCGAAATCCAGGTCCACAGCCGACAGCCCCCTGGGATCGTCGGGCAGCCCGATCAGGACGGATGGCTGGCGAAGCCTCGTGAGGGCAGGGATCCGAGAGTCATCGGCTTCGATGTCCATCATGATCAACGCATCGACCATCGAGGAGTTGGCCGCTCGGTCGATCCCCTGGGGGTCGTCCTGAGTCAGCAGCAAGACGTCCATCTCATAGTGTCGGGCGCGGGTCACCACGCCGGTCACGAACTGCATGATCACGCTGACGTTGACATCCGTACGCAGCGGCGCCACAAGCGCCAGCGTCCAGGTCTTACGCGACGCGAGCGACCGCGCACCGGCGTGCGGCCGATAGTCGAGCAGCCGGATCGCCTCCTGCACCCGAAGCCGTGTCTGCGCCGAGATCGAGCGCTTACCACTGAGCACGTAGGACACCGTGGACGAGGACACGCCTGCCGCCTTGGCAACGTCGCTGATGGTGGCCATCGGGCTCCTGTCGAGAAAGG
>CAZDSL010000641.1:0-1432 GCA_964507655.1 uncultured Mycobacteriaceae bacterium
CCCGCCGCGTCCCGCCCACGCGCCCCGGCCTGGTGGTGGCGCCCGCCGACGGCGAGGCCGTGCTGGTCGACCACGCGGCCCCGCCCGCCGAGCTGGGGCTGGGCGCCGCGCCGCTGCCGCGGGTGAGCATCTTCCTGTCGGTGCTCGACGCGCACACCCAGCGCGCGCCGCTCACCGGCACCGTCGAGCGCATCGAGTACCGGCCCGGCCGGTTCCTCTCCGCGGACCTGCCCGAGGCGGCCTCCGCCAACGAGCGCAACTCCGTGCTGCTGCGCACCCCCGAGGGGCACCGGGTGGCGGCGGTGCAGATCGCCGGGCTGCTGGCGCGGCGCATCGTGTGCCGCGCGGAGGCGGGGGCGGTGCTGGGGATCGGCGAGACGTACGGGCTGATCCGCTTCGGCTCCCGCGTGGACACCTACCTGCCGGCCGGGTCGCGGGTGCTCATCGAGCGCGGGCAGCGGACCCTCGCGGGCGAGACGGTGCTGGCCGAGCTGCCGCGGGCGGCCGGGGCGGGCCGGTGAGCGGCGCGGGCGGGGACGACTCCCCCATCGACGACCACACCGGCGTGCGGGTCAGCGGCGTGCGGCTGCTGCCCAGCACCATCACCATCGCCGCCCTGTGCTCGGGGCTCTCGGCCATCCACTTCGCGCTGCTCGACCAGGCCGGCATCGCTTTGGCGCTGATCGCCCTGGCCGCGGTGCTCGACTCGCTCGACGGGCGGGTGGCGCGGCTGCTCGACGCCACCAGCAAGATCGGCGCCGAGCTCGACTCGCTCTCCGACGCGATCTCGTTCGGCGTGGCCCCGGCGCTGGTCATCTACGTGACGATGCTCGAGGGCCACCGGCTGGGCTGGATCGCGACGCTGCTGTTCGTGGTGGCCATCGTGCTGCGGCTGGCGCGGTTCAACACGCTCGTCGACGACGACACCGCGCCCGGCTACACCAAGGAGTTCTTCGTGGGCGTGCCCTCGCCGGCGGGGGCGCTGATGGCGATGGCGCCGATCGCCGCGGGCGAGCAGTGGGGCGACGGCTGGTGGACCAACCAGGTGCTGGTGATGCTGTGGCTGCTGTTCAGCGCGGTGCTCATCGTCTCGCGCGTGCCCACCCTGGCCATGAAGACGGTGTCGGTGCCGCGGCGGGTGGCGGCGCTGCTGCTGATCGCCGTCGCTATCATCGTCGCAGGGCTGGTCACCTACCCGTACGTGGTGCTGCTGGTGCTGGTGGCCGCCTATCTGGTGCACATCCCCTTCGCCGTGCGCAGCCTGCGCTGGGTGGCGGCGCGGCCCGAGACGTGGGAGATCAAGCCCGCCGAGCGCCGCGCGATCCGCCGCGACCGGCAGCGCACCGACCCCGACGACGAGCCCGACGCCGCGCCGGCGGGTGCGCGTGCCGTGGCGGGTGCCGCGGTGACGGGCGACGGCCCGGCGGCTGGC
>CAZDSL010000642.1:0-1431 GCA_964507655.1 uncultured Mycobacteriaceae bacterium
CTGGTGATGGCGCCACTGTCGGGCGGGCTCTGGCAGCACACCGACGGCATGCTCGACGCGTGGATCGTCGAGGGCTTCGACTGGGCGCACGCGGTGAAGGTGGGCCGGCTGCGGGCGTGCTCGGAGAAGGCGGGCCGGCTCACCGCGACGGGCCTGGCGCAGCGCACCGCGATCTCACGCACCGCCACCGCGGTCGCGCAGTTGGTGCGGATCGGGCCGGGGGTGGCGCAGTCGCTGGTGTGTTTCGGGGTGGCGCTGTGCGCCCGGCCGGCCATGCTGCTCGCGTTCGCACGCCGTGAGATCAGCGAGGAGCAGGCGAAGAAGTCCCTCGAGCTGCTGGCGCTGATCCCCGACGACGACGCCGAGTCGGTGGCGTTGTCGGGGCAGATCGAGGACGTGCTGCTGCAGAACGCCCGTACCTGCAGCTCGGCACGCACGGGCGCGTTCGCCGACGCGCTCGAGGAGATGCGGGCCCGGATCGATCCGGACGGGCCCGCCCCGGCGGAGGATCCCGAGCGCAACGAACTCGACATCGCCTGCACCCTGAACGGCCGTTACCGGATCCGCGGGGACGTCGACGCCGAGACCGGCGAGATGCTGATGGGCACGATCACCCCGCTTGCGGCGCCGCGACCGGAGGACGACGGCACCCGCGACCGGCGCTCGGCGGCGCGCCGGCGGGCCGATGCGCTCACCGAGCTGCTGCGCCGGTATCAGTGCGGCCTCGGCCCCGATGGGCAGCCCGCCACAAGCACCGCGGGCGGCGCGGGGGACGGTGACGGCGCGGGCTGCGGTACCGCGAGCGGCGAGGCCGCGGGCTGCGGTACCGCGAGCGGCGAGGCCGCCAGCGGCGCCCCCGCGCCCGGTGACGTGTTGCCCGGTGGTACCGCCCGCCCGCAGATCCACGTCCACATCCGCGCCCGCGACCTCGCCGGCTGCGGCGCCACCGACGATGAACTCCTCGAGCTGCTGCGCTGCGGCAGGGTGCACGAGATGTTCACGCTGCTGCGCACCGGCTGGACCGAACACCACGGCGTCCTGTCGACCGCCACGCTCCGGCGGATCTCCTGCGATGGGACGGTCACCCCGATCATCGTCGACGAGAACGGTGTCCCGCTGAGCCTGGGCCGCACGGTGCGCCTGGCCAGCCGGGCCCAGCGCCGGGCGCTGGCCGCACGCGACGGGCGCTGCGCATTCCCCGGCTGCACCCGGCCCGTCTCCTGGACCGAGGCGCACCACATCGTGCACTGGGCCGACGGCGGCCCCACCGACCTCGACAACCTCGCCCTGCTCTGCGCCGCGCATCACCGGGCGGTGCACAACGACGGCTGGGACATCGCGGTCAGCGAACGCCGCCGGCCCGTCTTCCGGCCCCCGGCGAGCATCGACCCCTACCGGCGGTGGATCGACAGCAACAGCCTCACCGTCCCC
>CAZDSL010000643.1:0-1428 GCA_964507655.1 uncultured Mycobacteriaceae bacterium
GCGCCGCGCGGGCGCGGCCGGCCTCCGCGCCCAGGACGACCAGCACGGGGCGGCAGCCCGCCTCGGTGAGCACCCGTACGGCACGGGCGGGCAGCGTCTCGCCGTCGAGCGAGGCGACCGCCTTGGGGCCGCCGAAGCGGCTGCCGCCTCCCGCCGCCAGCACGATCCCCGCCACGGCGCCGCTCATGTGGCGCCGCCCGGACGGGCACCCGTGCCGCGGGCCGCCGTGCGCCGCGCCTCGGGCGGGCCGCCGCGCCGGGGACGGAAGGCGGGCGCGAGCGCAGCGAGCAGGCCGGCGAACACGAGCGGGATTGCGAAGGCCACGCGCAGGTCGCTGAGCGCGGCCACGCCGCCGACGATGCCGCCGCCCACGATGGTGCCCGCGTAGTTGAAGATGTTCAGCCGCGCGATCAGGGCGTCGGCCCGCCCGCCCGGCGCCAGCCGGCCCGCAGCGGCGAAGCACAGCGGTGCCACCACCGGCGCGCCGAGCCCAACCACCAGGAAGCCGGCGATCGCCATCGGCACCGACTGGGCGGCCACCACCAGCACGAGGCCGGCCACGGCGATGGCGGCGCCCGCGCGGACCACGCGGATCTCGCCGTACCGGCGCACCCAGAGGTCGCCGGTGAGCCGGCACACCAGCGATGCCGCCTGGTATGCCGCGAGCGCGAGGGCGGCGGTGCCCGAATCGGAGAGCACCACGTCGGTCATGAACAGCGCCGACCAGTTGCCCACCGCGAAGTCGATGGCGAAGAACAGGGCCATCGCCGCGCCGAGCGCGAGGAACGGCCACAGGGGCACGGGCCCCGGCGGCTGCGGGGAGGCGTCGGCCACCGCCGGGGCGTGCAGCAGGCGGGGGGAGAGGGTGAGGGCGCACGCCGCGACGACGCCGATGCCGGCCAGCACGGTGGTGTGCACGCCGGCGTCGAGGCCGGACAGGGCGGCCACCCACAGGGCACCGAGGATCGCGCCGCCGCTCCAGCACGCGTAGAACGACGACATGATCGACCGGCCGGCCCGGTGCTGCAGCGCGACGCCCTGCATGTTGGTGGACGCGTCGACCATCCCGAGCCCCACGCCGTAGACGGCGAAGGCCGCGAAGAAGACCGCCACGCCCGGCGCCAGCCCCACCGCCAGCACCGCGGCCACGATCACCGTGAGCCCGGTGCGCAGCGTGATGCGGCTGTCGGTGCGCACAGCAAGATGCTCGGCCGCCACGCTGCCGGCGCCCGCGATCACCGACACCAGGACCACCACGCCCACGATGACGCCCTCGGAGAGCCCGTACTCGTCGCGGAACTGGGGGAGGAGCGTGAGCAGCATCGCCAGCGTGGCACCCTGCAGCAGGAACGCCGCCGACACGGCCGTGCGCGGGGAGCGCAGGCGGGCCGTCAGGGCGATGCGGCCGGACGGCGCGCTGCCGCCGGA
>CAZDSL010000644.1:0-1426 GCA_964507655.1 uncultured Mycobacteriaceae bacterium
CTGTTCGCGGCGCCGCTAGCGTTAGGCACCGCCGGCATCCGCGGGCCGCTGCGCGCGGGGCCGGCGGGCATGAACACGGCCGTCGTCGTGCGCACGGCGGCGGGACTCGCCGCGCACCTGCACGCGCTGGGCGAGGCGGGGGCGACGGTGGTGGTGGGCCGCGACGCCCGCCGGCGCAGCGGCGACTTCGCCCGCGCGGCGGCCGAGGTGCTGGCCGCGGCCGGGTTCGACGTGCTCGCCTTCGACGCGCCGCTGCCCACCCCCGTGACGGCCTTCGCCGTGCGCGAGCTGGGCGCCGCGGCGGGGGTGCAGATCACTGCCTCGCACAACCCGCCCGGCGACAACGGCTGCAAGGTGTACCTGCGCGGCGGCGCCCAGCTGGTGCCGCCCGACGACGCCGCCATCGAGCGGGCGATCGCGCAGGCGGGCCCGGCCTCCGCGGTGCCGCGCCGCCCCGTGGCCGCCGGAGATCCGCGCGGGTCCCGGATGGTCGAGCTGTACCTGCGGCGCGCCTCCCGGGTGCTCGCCGGGCCGGCCGGCGAGCCCGCGGCACCGCTGCGCGTCGCGCTGACCCCGCTGCACGGCGTGGGCGGCGACACGGCCGTGGAGGCGCTGCGGCGCGCCGGATTCACCGATGTGCACGTGGTGGCCGGGCAGTTCGCGCCCGACCCCGCCTTCCCCACGGCGCCGCTCCCCAACCCCGAGGAACCGGGGGCGGCCGCGCAGCTGCTGGAGCTGGCCGGGCGCGTGGGCGCCGACGTGGCGATCGCGCTCGACCCCGACGCCGACCGGTGCGCGCTGGGCGTGCCCGATGCGGGCGGGTGGCGCATGCTGCGGGGCGACGAGACGGGCCCGCTGCTGGCCGAGCACGTGCTCGACCCCGGCGTCCGCCGCGACCCGCCGCTGCCCGACGAACCCCTTGTGGCGACCACGATCGTCTCGTCAGCGCTGCTCGGGCGCGTCGCCGAAGCGCGCGGGGCCCGGCTCGCCACCACGCTCACCGGCTTCAAGTGGCTGGTGCGCGCGGGCGCGGGGCTGGGCGATCCGCGGCTGGTCTACGCCTACGAGGAGGCCATCGGCATCTGCGTCGACCCGCAGGCCGTGCCCGACAAGGACGGGGTGTCGGCGGCGGTGGCGCTGTGCCGGATGGCGGCGCGGCTGGCGGCGCGGGGCCGCACCGTCAGCGACGCGCTCGACGGGCAGGCCCGCGCGTACGGGGTGCACGCGGGGGCGCAGGTCTCAGTGCGGCTGGAGCGCGGCGGCCTCCTGGCGCAGCTGATGCGGCGGCTGCGCGACGCGCCCCCCGCCACGCTCGGCGGGTTCGCCGTGACGTGCGAGGACCTGGCGCAGCGCGACGACGCGATGCGCACGGACGCGCTGGTGCTCGCGTCGGCGGGCGGTGAAGCCGGCGGCGCTGCGGCCGGGC
>CAZDSL010000645.1:0-1423 GCA_964507655.1 uncultured Mycobacteriaceae bacterium
GATCGGGGCGTCCCTCCGCGGCCTGACGCCATAAGGACCCTGGCGCTGATCGCGGTAACGGCTCCCGCCGACGCCGAGTCGCACGCCCTCCGCGGTCCATTTCCCGCACGCCAGCGCGGACTCGCGGCCCTCGCAGCGGGTCCGCGCCGGCGTGCAGCGCCCGTGCACGCCACGCCGAGTCGGCGGTCTGCAGGGACGGACGGCGCACCGCCTGAAACCTGGGCACAAGTCCGAACGCGTCGGACGCCGTCGGCCTGCCGGCGGATGCGCTGCTGGTCGCCAGCCTGAGTGCCTGTTCCCGACGCTATGAGTCGAGGAACGATTCGCGTCGTCACTCGGCGGCGCCGTGACCTGCCCTGATGCCGCCGCTCAAAGACTTGCGAGTCGCCTACCTGCGAGTTCGCACCTGCCGTGGCCGCGACGGTAGTGACTGGTTTGGTTCCTCGATTCGTAGCCTGCGGAACAGGCCCCCTGACGCCGGCTCGAGCTGTGGATCACTGATTGCGCCGCGGGTCACACGCGGTAGGGTGACCCCGAACGAGTGGACACCGGGGAACCACACGGGGGGAAGATGAACGACGACCTTGTCGTGGCGCAGGAAGCGATCGACACCATCGCGGGGGCATACGAGCAGGCAGCGAACGAGTTTCGCGAACTCGCACGCGAATTCAAACGGAATTACGACCACACACCGTGGGGAACATTGACCTCGATTCGCCAACTGCAGGAATTCTATGAGGACCTTGCACTCGGCGAGAAAGACTCGTGCGTCGCACGCCTCAACGAGTACGCCGACGCCGCTGACCGCTTCGCGGCCTGGGTCCGCGCCGGCGGCGACGCCATCCGCAACGCCGACTTCGCCACTGTTCGCGAGCTCGCAACGGTCGGTCCCCAGTGAGAACGCAGTATCTCGTGGCGATAGCCTGCATTGTCGGCATTGCGGTTGCCGGCTGTAGTTCAACCGATGCCGCAATGTCAGAGGTCTCGGCGTCCGCACCATCTGACGCCGAACCTTCGTACAACTATTTCGACCCATGCAGCCAGGAGACTTCGGCCCGGCTCAGCGCGCTCGGACTGGAACGGAATGACCTGCTCGAGCCTATTCGTGATGAGTACGGTAGCGGCTGCAGCTATTCCGATCGAGTCGACAACGGATTCTCCGTGCTTTCGCGGCCCTCGCAGCCCGGAGACCAGATGGATCAATGGGTCCATCATCGCTTCGGAAAGGACGGCCCGACATCGACAACCACCATTGCCGGGCACCATATCGAGATCGAGACAATCATTAACGGTCGTGCGAACCAGGAATGCCGCCTGATCATCCACGTCGACTACGGCTTCCTCGACGTGACGGGCGGTCCCAACGGAAAGCTCGCCCCCTCCTACCCTCGCGACTGCGACGCCGTCCTCACCTTCGCCGACA
>CAZDSL010000646.1:0-1412 GCA_964507655.1 uncultured Mycobacteriaceae bacterium
CGCGGCGACCTGCGCAGCGCCGCCGACGCGATCCGGCTCTCGCGGCGCACGCTGGCCACGATCAAGGGCAACCTGTTCTGGGCGTTCGGCTACAACGTGGCGGCGATCCCGCTCGCGGCGGCGGGGCTGCTCAACCCGATGATCGCCGGGGCCGCGATGGCGTTCTCCAGCGTGTTCGTGGTGGGCAACTCGCTGCGGCTGCGGAGGTTCCGGGCGCAGGCGTGAGCGGCGGGGCGGGCGGACGTGCATGACGCGTGCCGGACCTGCCCCGCGTGCCGGACCTCCGCAGGCCACCGCCGAGTGGTGCACGCTCGGGTGCCGATCCGCGGAATCGCACCCCGAACCGCCCCGCTCGACGCAGCACCGACGGCCCTCTCACACCGGCGCCCCCGCCTGCCGCAGCGCCACGCGGATTTGCTCGATCACGATCGCCCGCTTCCGCGGATCCGCCAGCAGCTCGGCCTTCACCTTGATCACCCTCCACCCGACGGCCCCCAGCGCGTTCACGCGGGCGATGTCCTTGGCCTGGCGTTTGCGCGTCAGATGGTCGTCACCGTCGTACTCGACCACGACCCGCCACTGCGGCCAGCACAAGTCGACCTGGGCGACGAATCGGTTCGCCGCGTCGAGGATGGTGACTTGTGTTGATGGTCGCGGAAGGCCGGCGTCGAGGATCGCGAGCCGCGTCCGCGTCTCCTGTGGCGACTGCGCCCCCTCGTCCGACAGCTCGATGACGGTGCGCAGCTGTCGGATCCCACGCATGTTCGGATGCGCATCGGCGTAATCGGCGAGCTCCGACTTGCGCAGCAACCGGGTCTGGTAGAGCGCGTCGACCACCGCGATGGCACGCGGCATCGGCAGCCTTCGCCCGAGATCGAATGCCGTGCGCGCAGGCGACGTGACGGGGATGCCGCGTTCTCGCCAGACGTCGCCGGGTCCGAGCCTGTCGCGGCGGATGATGACGCCTGCGGGCGGGCGCAGCTTGCAGGCCGAGATGCACTCGGCCGGCTCGTCGTCGTCGATCCATTTCGTGCCCCACATCGCCGCCGCCGAGAACCCGCAGAGCGTCAGCCGCCTCCGCGACCAGGTCGCCACCGCCATCGCCCGACGCCGCGCCGTGAGTCTCATGCCCTTCGGCATGTGGACGCCGGGCATCAACCGGAAGCATTTCGTGCGCACATAGTGCTCGCTGACCCACCCCTTGCTCACCGCTTCCGAGGCGCGGAATGGCCCCGTCATCTCCCCCATGCCCCGAGTCTCCCGGAAACCGGCCTCTCCGCGGCGAATTCATCCACACCCTGTGGACAATCAACCGTCAGCCCGTCGAGTGGTGCGGATTTCGTTGCTCGATCGCCGATCAGCACCAGAATCCGCACCAGTCGGCGCAGCACCGACGGCCCGCCGCGCCTCGT
>CAZDSL010000647.1:0-1408 GCA_964507655.1 uncultured Mycobacteriaceae bacterium
GCGCCGCCCGGCGCGGCGCGCCGCGGAAACCCGCACGCTGTGCACACGTTGAACGTGAGACTAACAGCCCGGCCCCGGCGCCCGGGCGGACCGGTGATGCGCGTCGCCCCCCGATGCCGGACGGCGGCTCGGCATACTGGTCGGCGATGACACCCTCAGGCGCGCGATCGACCCCCCGGTGCCGGCGATGACCGGGACCGCCGCCGCGAACACGCCCGCCGCCGCGCGCCGCAGCGGATTCATCCCGGCGCTCGAGGGCATGCGCGCGCTCGCGGCGGTGGGCGTGATGACCACCCACGTGGCGTTCCAGACGGCCCAGGCGGGCGACACGGTGGCGGGCCGCGCCTTCGGCCGGCTCGACCTGGCGGTGGCGCTGTTCTTCGCGCTGTCGGGTTTCCTGCTGTGGCGCCCGCACGCGCAGGCGGCCCGCGGGCTGCGGCCCCGGCCGTCGGCGGCGCACTACTACCGTTCGCGCGTCGTCCGCATCATGCCCGCCTACCTGGTGATGGTGGTGCTGGTGCTGTGGCTGCTGCCGCTGGGCGAGCCGCCCGGCCTGCAGGTGTGGCTGGCCAACCTCACCCTCACGCAGGTGTACGTGCCGTTCGCGCTCACCGGCGGGCTCACCCAGCTGTGGAGCCTGTCGGTGGAGGTCACCTTCTACCTGGTGCTGCCGGCTGCGGCGCTGGCGATGGTGCGGCTGCGCGGCGGCGGTGCCCGGTGGCGGGCGCCGCTGCTCGCGGCGGTGGGTGTGGCGGGGATCTTCTGGGGGTACGTCGACCTGCCGGTGCCCGCCGGCGTGAACACCGACACGTGGCTGATGGGGCACGCCGCGTGGTTCACCGCGGGCATGGTGCTGGCGGAGCTCTCGGCCGCCGACCTGGCCGGGGCCGCGCGTGGGCGCCTGGCATCGGGGTTCCGGCGCCTCGCCGGCCGCCCCCTGCCCATGGTCGCGGCGGCCGCGGTGGCCTACGCGCTGGCGTGCACCGACCTGGCCGGCCCGCCGGGGCTGGTGCAGCCGCAGCCGTGGCAGTACGCGTGCAAGATGCTGTTCGGGGCGGTCATCGGCTTCGGACTGCTCGCCCCGCTCACGCTCGCCGCGGCGTCGGGCCCGGCCCGCGACCGCGGCGCGCACCGCCTGCTGTCGAGCCCCGCCGCGCTGGCGCTGGGGCGCTGGTCGTACGCGCTGTTCCTGTGGCATGTGGCGGTGCTGGCGATGGTGTTCCCTGCGCTGGACATCCCCATGTTCGGCGGACGCATGGCGCTGGTGTGGGTGGTCACGCTGGTGCTGAGCGTGGCGGTGTCGGCGGCGAGCTACGCGCTGGTGGAGGAGCCGGCGCGGCGCGCCCTGGTGCGCTGGGAGGCGCGGCGCAGCAGGGCGCGCACCCTGGCCGCCGCGCGGCACAGCACC
>CAZDSL010000648.1:0-1404 GCA_964507655.1 uncultured Mycobacteriaceae bacterium
TCGCCTCGGGGCGCATGGAGCCGCGGAAGGTGGTGGGCACCATGGCGGCCGCCGAGTTCCTGGTGACGCTGGGGGCGAGCGCCGGGTTCCTGGTGGGCCTCACGGCCGCGGAGATCCCCTACCGGATCGTCGCCGCGCTGCTGATCGGCGGCGTGGTGGCGGCGCCGCTGGCCGCGTGGGTGGTGCGGCTGCTGCCGGCGCGGCTGATGGGCACGCTGGTCGGCGGCATCATCCTGCTCACCAACGCGCGCACCTTCGTCCACGCCGTGGGGCTCGACCGCGCCGCCGTGCCCCTGTACGTGGCGCTGGCCGCGGTGTGGATCGCCGCCGTCGCCGCAACCATCCGCACGCTGCGGCGCGAGGGCCGGGACGCCGTGACGCACGGCGACGCCGAAGCGGCGGCCCGCCCACCGCCAGGGCCGCGCGCAGCCGCCGATCAGCTTCCGAGGCTGCCGAACAGTCCGCTCAGCGAGCCGAGCGAACCGAGCGGCCCGCCGTCCGCCCCAGCGCCGTCGTCGGCGGCCGGGATCTCCGGCTTGGGCGGCAGCGGCACGTCGGGGTAGGTCGCGGGCGTCAGCTGCTGCACGACGTTGCCGGCGGCGTTGTAGTGGGTCCAGCGCACGGCCGGGCAGTGATCGCTGCCCACTGTGGCCTCGCCGGAGACGATGTCGCCGTCCTCGAACCCGAGAACCAGCGTCGCGCCGTTCTGGGCCATGTCGCGGCTGACATACCACCAGTGGTACGCCGCATTGTCGTTCGTCAGCCGCTCGGGATGCGCGGCGTCGTTGTTGTACGCGTCGATGGCCGCCAGCTCAGCGGCCGGGGTCTTGTCCGCATACTGCGGGTCGATGTACGTCAGCCCGCCGAAGTCGATGCTGCTCCACTCCGTCTTGGTGTCGGTGGTCTGGTTACCCCAGTTGATCTCCCACTTCTGGCTCGACGTGAAGTAGTTCGCGGCGCAGGCGGGCTCCTCCGCCAGCTGGTAGCTGGAGGCCGAGGCGGGCGCGGCCAGCGCGACCGACCCCACCGCCGCCATCCCCACGGCGATCGCCGCCGCCGATCGTGTCATCTTCCGCATGCCGCCTCCAAGTATCCGATTCCCGTGAATTCACGAGCGTGAGCAGGACGCTATGGCGAGGGCACCCGGCATGGCAATACGCTTCCGCGCGGCACGGCCCCCGCGTCGCGCCCCGCGCACCGCCGCGGCACCGTCACCCGCAGCGCTGTGCGCACGCCGGCGCACAGCGGCCGTCGCCTGCCCCGCCCGGCGTTTCCGCAGCGTGACCGCGGGGTCGCCGCGGCCGCGGACCCCGCGCGGCGCGGCCGCGGCGGGCCGGAGCCCCGCGCCCCCACACCGCACCGGGCACCGCGCCACCGCCGCGCCCATTCCATCACCCCAAAGAC
>CAZDSL010000649.1:0-1402 GCA_964507655.1 uncultured Mycobacteriaceae bacterium
CGCCGGCGGGCCCCGCCATCACCCCTGCTCAACCGGCGGTCCCCGGGCCCGCCCACGGGCCCGCGCGGCCCCCTCCGGCCGGGGCCCGCGCGGGCCGCGGGTCGCCGAATGCCACGGGTGTGATCCTCGCCTCACCGCCTCCCGGAGACCGGGACGGGCGTTCCGTCGGCCCGGGACCTGCGCCGGGCGGGCGCTGTCGGACCGCCGCATTACTGTGGTCGCCGTGACGCAGGTTCGCAGCAGGTCCGCCGCCGCCCGGCCGGGCGAGCAGCTGCGGCTCGACCAGCTCGACGCCCCGCTGCACGCCACCACCTTCGTGGTGGTCGACCTGGAGACCACCGGCGGCCGCGCCGGGCAGGACGCCATCACCGAGATCGGCGCGGTCAAGGTGCGCGGGGGCGAGGTGCTGGGCGAGTTCGCCACGCTCATCGACCCGGGCCGCCCCATCCCGCCGTTCATCACGCGTCTCACCGGCATCTCCGGCGCGATGGTCGCGGGCGCCCCCGCCGTCTCGGCGGTGCTGCCGTCGTTCCTCGAGTTCGCGCGCGGCGCGGTGCTGGTGGCCCACAACGCGCGGTTCGACGTCGGCTTCCTCAAGGCCGCAGCAGAGGCGCAGGGCACGCCGTGGCCGTCGTTCCCCGTGCTGTGCACCGTGCGCCTGGCGCGCCGCGTGCTCGACCGCGACGAGGCCCCCTCCGCCAAGCTCTCCGCCCTGGCGCGGCTGTTCCGGGTCAGCACGCCGCCCACCCACCGCGCCCTGGACGACGCCCGCGCCACCGTCGAGGTGCTGCACGGGCTGCTCGAGCGCGCCGGCGGCCAGGGCGTGCACACGCTGCCGGAGCTGCTGGCGCACCTCTCTCCGGTGAGCAAGGCGCAGCAGAGCAAACGCCACCTGGCCGACGCCCTTCCCCGCGAGCCCGGCGTCTACCTCTTCCGCGGCCCGTCCGACGAGGTCCTCTACGTGGGCACCGCGGTCGATCTGCACCGCCGCGTGCGCACCTACTTCACCGGCTCCGAGAAGCGCGCCCGCATGAAGGAGATGGTGGCGCTGGCCGCCCGCATCGACCACGTCACGTGCGCGCACGGGCTCGAGGCCGAGGTGCGCGAGCTGCGCCTCATCGGCGCCCACGAGCCGCCCTACAACCGCGCCTCGAAGCAGCCGGCCCGCGCGTGGTGGGTGGACCTGTCCGACGAGCCGTTCCCCCGCGCCGTGGTGCGCCGACGCAGCGGCCCCGATTCCCTCGGCCCCTTCCGCGGCCGGGCCGCCGCCGCCGAGGCCGCCGCGGCGCTGGCCGAGGCCTGCGGCCTGCGTTCCTGCACCCACCGCATCCCGGCCGCCGGCACGCACGGCGCCGGCTGCAGCACCGCGGGGGCCGTGGGCGGCTGCCCCGCCGCCCGCACG
>CAZDSL010000650.1:0-1401 GCA_964507655.1 uncultured Mycobacteriaceae bacterium
CGGCGGCGGCGCCGTCGGCGATCGCCCGCGCGATGGGGTGCTCGGACGCGTGCTCCACGGCCCCGGCCAGCCGCAGCAGCCGGGCGCGGTCCACACCCGCGGCGGGCACCACCGCGTCGAGCGTCATGGCGCCTTCGGTGACGGTGCCGGTCTTGTCCAGCACGATCGTGTCGATGCCGCGGGCCGTCTCGAGCACCTCGGGCCCCTTGATCAGGACGCCCATCTGCGCGCCGCGGCCGGTGCCCACCAGCAGTGCGGTGGGCGTGGCCAGCCCCAGCGCGCACGGGCACGCGATGATGAGCACCGCGACGGCGGCGGTGAACGCGGCGGTGGCGCCCTGCCCCGTGGCCAGCCACGCGATCAGCGTGATCACGGCGATCGCGATGACGATGGGCACGAACACGCCCGAGACCTTGTCGGCCAGCCGCTGCACCTCGGCCTTGCCCGACTGTGCGTCCTCGACCAGCTTCGCCATCTGCGCGAGCTGCGTGTCGGCGCCCACCCGGGTGGCGCGCACCCGCAGCAGCCCGCCGGCGTTGACGGTGGCGCCGGTGACGGCGTCGCCCTCGCCCACCTCGACGGGCACCGACTCGCCGGTGAGCATGGACATGTCCACCGCCGAGCTGCCGGCGACCACCACGCCGTCGGTGGCGATCTTCTCGCCCGGGCGCACCGCGAACTCGTCGCCCACGCGCAGCTCGCCCACGGGGATGCGCTGCTCGGCCCCGCCGCGCAGCACCGCCACGTCCTTGGCGCCCATGTGCAGCAGCGCCCGCAGCGCCCCGCCCGCGCGGTGCTTGGCGCGCTTCTCGAAGTAGCGCCCGGCCAGCACGAACATCGTCACGCCGGCGGCGACCTCGAGGTAGATGTTGCCCGCGCCGTCGGCGGCGGAGGCGGTGAGGTCGAAGCCGTGACGCATGTGGTTCATCCCGGCCGTGCCGAAGAACAGCGCGTACAGCGACCACAGGAACGCCGCGAGGGTGCCCACCGACACGAGCGTGTCCATGGTGGCGGCGCCGTGGCGCAGGTTGGTCCACGCCGCCTTGTGGAAGGGGTACGCCGACCACACGATCACCGGCGCGGCGAGCGTGAGCGAGAGCCACTGCCAGTTGTCGAACTGCAGCGGCGGGATCATCGCCAGCGCGATCACCGGCACCGACAGCACGACCGCGCCGATGAGCCGCTGGCGCAGCGAGATCAGCTCGGCGTCGGGGGCGTCGTCGTCGGCGGGGGAGGCGGCCTCCTCGGCGGAGGGCGGCGGCGCGGGCAGTGCGGCGGTGTAGCCCGTCTTCTCGACCACGCCGATGAGCTCGGCCGGGTCATACCCCTGGGGGGTGCTGACGCGTGCCTTCTCGGTGGCGTAGTTGACGGTGGCGCTCACGCCGTCGAGCTTGTTGAGCT
>CAZDSL010000651.1:0-1398 GCA_964507655.1 uncultured Mycobacteriaceae bacterium
CCGACCTTCTTGGCCTTGGCGGACTTGTCGCCCTCGAAACCGCGCAGCTCGGACTCCATCGTGGAGGCCGACACCAGGGTGTGACCCACGGTGTCGTCGATGACCTGCACGAAGATGTGGCGCGACGACCGGGTGACGACCAGGCGGGGTCGCTCACCCGTCCCGGCGACCCGCTTGCGCAGGCGCAGGTGACGGCGGTCCCGTGCGGCGGACTTTCCCTTGGCGCGCTTGACGATCTTTGCCATGGCTTACTTACCAGCCTTTCCGACCTTGCGGCGGATCCGCTCGCCCTCGTAGCGCACGCCCTTGGCCTTGTACGGGTCGGGTCGACGCAGCTTGCGGATGTTGGCCGAAACCTCGCCGACCAGCTGCTTGTCGATCCCGGAGACCGAGAAGTGCGTGGGGTTCTCGACCGCGAACGTGATGCCCTCGGGGGCCTTCACCAAGACCGGGTGGCTGTAGCCGAGCGCGAACTCCAGGTCGCTGCCCTTCGCCACGACACGGTAACCCGTACCGTGGATCTCCAGCTTCTTGGTGTAGCCGTCGGTGACACCGACGATCATGTTGTTGATGAGTGAGCGCGAGAGGCCGTGCCTGCTGCGCGACTCACGCTCGTCGTCCGGGCGGGTGACGGCGATGGCGCCGTCGTCGTCCCGGGCGACGCTGATGGGCTCGGGCACCGTCAGCGACAGCTGCCCCTTCGGCCCCTTCACCGCAACGGCCTGGCCGTCGATGGTGACATCGACGCCGCTGGGCACAGGAACCGGAAGACGTCCGATACGTGACATCGTGATCTCCTTTTGATGTTCCTGGTCACCAGATGTAGGCGAGGACTTCCCCGCCGACACCCTTGTCGGCCGCCTGCCTGTCGGTCAGCAGGCCGGACGAAGTGGACAAGATCGCCACGCCGAGACCGCCGAGCACTCTCGGCAGGTTCGTCGACTTGGCGTAGACGCGAAGTCCCGGCTTGGAGATCCGGCGCACTCCGGCGATGGAACGCTCCCGGTTCGGGCCGTACTTCAGGTCGATGGTCAGCGTCTTGCCGACCTGCGCGTCCTCCACGTGAAAGCCACCGATGTAGCCCTCCGCCTGAAGGATCTCCGCGATGTGCGACTTCAGCTTCGAATACGGCATGGACGTCGAGTCGTGGTGCGCCGAGTTGGCGTTCCGCACTCGCGTCAGCATGTCCGCGATCGGGTCGGTCATGGTCATTGGGCTTGCCTGCCCTCCCTCACCGGGGTTTCAACACGTTCTGCACGCGTCGACCTACGGTGTAGTTGGTGAATCGGAAAGTGGGGTGTTACCAGCTGGACTTGGTCACGCCGGGCAGTTCGCCACGGTGTGCCATCTCCCGCAGGCAGATGCGGCACAGCCCGAACTTGCGGTAGACCGAGTGCG
>CAZDSL010000652.1:0-1397 GCA_964507655.1 uncultured Mycobacteriaceae bacterium
TCATCGACGCCGTCTACGGGTCGACGCAGGGCCGGACCCGGGTGACCAGCGCGGACCTGACGGAGCTGCTCGCGTCGGAGGGCCTGCCGGTCCCGCTCGAGCCGTACGACACCAAGCTGTCCGTCGACGGCACCGACACCCGCGTCCTCGGTGAGGACCTGGTGGTGTTCCTGCCGCAGGACCTCTCGACGCTCGGCCACATGCAGTTCGGCATGACGGCCACTGCGCTCGAGCTGCTCGACGCGAAGAAGACGGAGCTGTCGTTCTCGGAGGCCGCCGGCATCGTCGGCGTGGTCACCAAGGGCGAGCAGATCCCGTTCCGCAAGACCACCGCCGTCGATGCGATCGGCCAGCCGATCCTCACCGACGCGAAGCGTCTGCTGGTCGCGGACGTGTCCTGATGCTGGCCCGGCATGTGTGCGTCACCGACCCGGACGGCCAGCTCGTGCAGTTCGGGCCGGGCGACGAGGTGCCCCGGTGGGCGCGCGGGCTGATAACGAACCCGCGCGCCTGGGCGGAGCCACCGGAGCCGGTGCCGGAGCCGCGGCACGCGAAGCCGCGCGCCCGCGCGGTGAAGGGCCGCAAGGCGGCCGAGGTGGAGCCGGAGGCGGGCGATGGTGCTGGCAACGACGGATGACGTCGAGAAGCGGCTCGGCCGGGCCATGGAGGCCGACGAGCTGGCGCAGGCTGAGGGCCTGCTGGAGGAAGCGTCAGCTCTCGTGGAGGGCTGGTGCCGGCGCGAGTTCCCCGCGCCGGCACCAGCGCCGGTCACCGTGGTCGTCTCCCGCATGGTGGCGCGCGCGCTCGATGCGGCCGCAGGGGACGATCTCGGGAATGCGGAGTCGGAGTCGATGTCGGCGGGCCCGTATCAGGTGACGACGAAGTTCGTGGACGGGTCGACGTCGGGCGGGCCGTGGCTCACCCGGGTGGACAAGACGACGCTCGCCCGCTTCCGGCGCGGCGTCGTGAACGTCGCCATGTACTGAGAGGCGGTCGGGATGGCCAGGCGCCGGCGCAACCCGTTCCCCCTGCCGCACGAGGTGTCCATCGAACGGTGGGTCGATGACGGGATCGACGACCTGAACAACCGGACCGGCCACTACGCGCCGCCGGAGAAGGTGATGGTCGCCGGGCTGGCCCCGCCGGCCACCGCCGAGCCAACCACGGTCGGCGAGAACCGCGTCGTCGTCGACACCGACATGTACGCCCCGATCGAGATCGGCGCGATGCCGAAAGACCGGGTCGTGTTCCGTGGCCGCCGCTACGAGGTGATCGGCCACCAGCAGGACGCAGACCAGGGCCCCTGGTGGGGCCTGCCGATGTGCACTGTCCACCTCAAGCATGTGGAGGGATAGACCATGGCGCGAGCACGCGTGAAGCTGAATCTGCAGGGCTTC
>CAZDSL010000653.1:0-1396 GCA_964507655.1 uncultured Mycobacteriaceae bacterium
TGCAGGTGCTCAGCCGCCGCACCAAGAACAACCCGGTGCTCATCGGCGAGCCCGGCGTGGGCAAGACGGCCATCGTCGAGGGGCTGGCCCAGCGCGTGGTGGCGGGCGACGTGCCCGAGTCGCTGCGCGGCAAGACGGTGCTCTCGCTCGACCTGGGCTCGATGGTGGCGGGCGCCAAGTACCGCGGCGAGTTCGAGGAGCGCCTCAAGGCCGTGCTGGACGAGATCAAGTCCAGCGAGGGCCAGATCATCACGTTCATCGACGAGCTGCACACCATCGTCGGCGCGGGCGCCACGGGCGAATCGGCCATGGACGCCGGCAACATGATCAAGCCGATGCTCGCCCGCGGCGAGCTGCGGCTGGTGGGCGCCACCACGCTCGAGGAGTACCGCCAGTACATCGAGAAGGACGCGGCCCTGGAGCGCCGCTTCCAGCAGGTGCTGGTGGGCGAGCCCAGCGTGGAGGACACGGTGGGCATCCTGCGCGGCCTCAAGGAGCGCTACGAGGTGCACCACGGCGTGCGCATCACCGACTCGGCGCTGGTGGCGGCCGCGACGCTGTCCGACCGCTACATCACCTCGCGTTTCCTGCCCGACAAGGCCATCGACCTGGTCGACGAGGCCGCCTCGCGCCTGCGCATGGAGATCGACTCGCGCCCCGTCGAGGTCGACGTGGTGGAGCGCACCGTGCGCCGCCTCGAGATCGAGGAGGTCGCCCTCGAGAAGGAGGACGACGCGGCCTCCCAGGAGCGCCTGGCCAAGCTGCGCGAGGAGCTGGCCGACGAGCGCGAGGAGCTCAACCGGCTCATGGCGCGGTGGCAGAACGAGAAGCAGTCCATCGACGCCGTCCGCGAGCTCAAGGAGCAGCTCGAGACGCTGCGCGGCGAGTCCGAGCGCGCCGAACGCGACGGCGACCTCGGCAAGGCCGCCGAGCTGCGCTACGGCCGCATCCCCGAGCTCGAGAAGGAGCTCGCCGCGGCGACGCTGGAGGGCGGCGGCGCCGACTCGGGCGACGTCATGCTCAAGGAGGTGGTGGGTCCCGTCGACGTGGCCGACGTGGTCTCGGCGTGGACGGGCATCCCCGCCGGCCGCATGCTCGAGGGCGAGACGGCCAAGCTCCTGCGCATGGAGACGGAGCTGGGCAGGCGCGTCGTCGGCCAGGCGGAGGCCGTGCAGGCCGTGTCCGACGCGGTGCGCCGGGCGCGCGCCGGCGTGGCCGACCCCGACAGGCCCACCGGCTCGTTCCTGTTCCTCGGCCCCACCGGCGTGGGCAAGACGGAGCTGGCCAAGGCGCTCGCCGAGTTCCTCTTCGACGACGAGCACGCCATGGTGCGCATCGACATGTCCGAGTACGCCGAGAAGCACTCGGTGGCCCGGCTCGTCGGCGCCCTGGCCAA
>CAZDSL010000654.1:0-1392 GCA_964507655.1 uncultured Mycobacteriaceae bacterium
TGATCCGCACGCCCGGCCCGACGTGCCCCAGCAGCTCGGCCAGCACCGCGGCGCGCGCATCCTCGTCGTCTGCGTCGGCGCCGTTGAAGCGGTCGAGCAGGCGGCGGCAGCGCTGACGCTCGGCGACGAGTTCCGGGTCGTCATCGCGATACCGCTCGCCGGCCAGCATGCGCCGCTTCATCTCGCCCACAGGCCCTCCGTATCCGCGCCGCCGCCTACCGTCCGGTGCGCCGCGCGAACAGCACAGCCGACGCCGCGTACCCGGCGGCGAGGATGCCCGCGCACCACACCAGGGCCCACACCCACTCCGTGCCGATCGGCGTGCCCATCCACAGCCCGCGCAGGGTCTCGATCACCGGCGTCACCGGCTGGTACTCGGCGAACCACCGCAGCCCGGCGGGCAGCGAGTCGGTGGGCACGAACGCGCTGGACACGTACGGCAGGAACATGAACACGAAGGTGAACGCGTTGGCGGCCTCGGCGGTGCGCGCCAGCAGCCCGCCCGCGGCGGCGAGCCACGACACGGCGGTGATGAACAGCGTCACCAGCGCCGCCGCGGCGATCCACTCGGCGGGGCCGGCGGTGGGCCGCCAGCCGACCAGCAGCCCGACCGCGACGACGATGCCGGTGGCCAGCAGGTTGCGCGCCACGCTCGCCGCGACGTGCCCGGTGATGACGGCGGTGCCGTGCATCGGCATGGTGCGGAACCGGTCGACGATCCCCTCCTCCATGTCGGTGGCGACGGCGATCGCCGTGCTGCCCGCGCCGAAACCCGAGCACAGCAGGATGATCCCCGGCAGCACGTAGTCGACGTACGTGCCGCCGGTGTCCATCACCCGGCCGAAGACGTACACGAACAGCAACAGCAGCATCACCGGCAGCAGTACGGCGGTGAACAGGGCCTCGGGGTTGCGCGCCGAGTGGCGCAGGCTGCGGCCGATCATCACGGCCACGTCGTCGGCCCGCGCGGTGAGGGCCCGCCCGGTGCGGCCGGCGCCGGGTGCGGCAGGGGTGGGGGTCGCGGTCATCGCGCGGCCCCCGTCCCGGCGAGTTCCGCGGCGGACCAGGCGAGCGGCGCCTCCTGCTGCTGGGCGGGCGGTTCCTGCCGGTCGCCGGTGAGCGCGAGGAACACGTCGTCGAGGCACGGCCGGCGCAGGGCGATGCGCTCGGCGGGGGCGCCCGCGTCGTCGAGCGCCGCGAGCAGCGCGTGCACCTGCGCGGCGGTCCCATTGGTGTCCACCTCGAGCGCGGTGCCGGGGCCGGGACTGACGAGCCGGGGCCGGCCCTCCGGTGCGCGCCGGGTCAGGGCGTCCAGGCCGCGCCGGGCCTGCTCGGCATCGCGGAACGTCAGCTCCGCCGTCTCGCCCTCCAGCCGGTCCTTGAGCTCGTCGG
>CAZDSL010000655.1:0-1390 GCA_964507655.1 uncultured Mycobacteriaceae bacterium
ACGTACACGTCGTTGGGATTGGGCGGGTCGATCATCGGCGCCGGCCGTGCCGATGCGCGCGCAACGGCCTTCGCGTAGAGGTCGGAGAGCCGCCCGGGCTGATAGAGGTCCTCCCACGTCCAGCGCATGACCTCCAATCCGAACTCACGCAGCAGGTCTTCGCGCTTCTTCTCGTCCCACGCGACTTCTTCAGGACTGCGCGCATCGTTCGGGGTGTGGCTTCTGCCGCGGAATTTGATCTCGCCATCGAACTCGCCGGCGATGCCGTACCGGTCGAAGTAGAAGTCGACGCGGGCCAGGAACCTTCCATCGGAACGGATCACCCGCTGCATTTCGCGAGCCGGCAGGTCATCGCGGTTCATGATGATGCGGCTCCATGACTCGCCCGGGCTCTCGGCGCGGTGATCGAGCGCGTGCACGACGGTGAGCGCCCGGCCGCCGCCGTGTTTTCCGCGCAATCGCATCGCCTCGGCGATCAGCTCGTCGCGGGTGGTGAGCGCGTTGTTCAAGGCCGCGTCACCGACGGCGACGGCCCGCGCGAAGTCGACCGTGCGCGCCACATCGACGACGGTGCGGGCGACCGACGTGACGGCGATGCCTGCGATGGCGGTGATCTGATCGCCGGTCAGTGTGGATCTGTGCAGGTGACGGCGTTCGCTGCGGTGGCCGCCCGACTCGCCGTCCTGCGTCAGGTGCACGCGCTCCAGGTCGATGTCCCAGAGCGGGAGCCCGTGCATCGCCGCCGCCGATGCGTGGCTGACGACAGCCGGGGTGCGCTGTTTGGCGACGGCGGCCCGGATCGCGATGACGTGCCGGGCCGCGCGGTCGTCGTCGAACTGCCCGGGCATGGTGTAGACGCCGGGCCTGATCCTCTCGAGCGAGCCGCCTTCGCACATCTTCCTGAGCCGGTGGTCGGTGAAGCCGCTCGCGAGTGCGTTGCGGCGGTGCATGAGCTGTGTCCTCCCCATGCGCACATGATCGGCGACGGCACCGGTCGGCCGCCGCGCCCGCGAGGGAGTAATGCCAGGTGGGCGGCGGAACCTGTGGAGAACCGTCGATGGGGGTCCGCCTGTGGAGAACGCCGGCCACGGGGTTGGTCGTGGGCGTGTATCCGCTGGTGACGGACGTTTCGGCGGAGCTGTGGCCGGGTTCGGCGAGGCCGATGGCGGCGGCGAGCGGAGCGGTGACCGTCGCCCCGAGGCGAACTCGTCGGCAGGAGGCTCGGGTGGCGGGGCTGTTCGCGGGCTCGGGGTGGCGGATCAGTTCGGACCGCGCCGGTGGTGGGGCCCGTCAGGTGCGGCGCCGTGCGTGCGGGTCTTCTCTTCGCGCACCGGCCCTCCGTTTGCGCACGCGTTGTTGCGTTTCTGCTGCTTCCGCGCACTACTCTTCC
>CAZDSL010000656.1:0-1384 GCA_964507655.1 uncultured Mycobacteriaceae bacterium
GGCGGCGCCGGCGGCGCGGGGGCCGGGCGCTCCGGCACCGCCGGGCACGACCCGTCCGGCAGGCCGTATCGTCGTGGGGGAGCATCGGCCGCCGGCCGGGCCGAACCGTGGCGCGGCGATCCGTGGCGCCACGGCCCGTCGGCGGGCTCCGCGGAACGAGACCCCCGCGCACGCCCCGCCGCGCCCGGCCACGGCGGCGACGCCAGGGGAAGGAAGCGAGGAGAGCGGTGGTGACCGGAGCGGATTCCAATCTGTCCGTCGTGGTGGCGGGCGGAGGCACCGCCGGGCACATAGAGCCCGCGCTGGCCGTGGCCGACGCGGTGACGGAGCTCGCCCCGCAGGCGCGCATCACGGTCCTCGGCACCCGGCGCGGCCTCGAGACCACGCTCGTGCCCGAGCGCGGCTACCCGCTCGAGCTCATCGAGCCGGTGCCGCTGCCGCGCAAGCCCGGCGGCGACCTCGCCCGGCTCCCCGGCCGCGTGCGTCTGGCGGTGCGCCAGACGCGGGCCGTGATCGACAGCGTCCAGGCCGACGTGGTGGTGGGCTTCGGAGGGTACGTCGCGCTGCCGGCCTACCTGGCGGCGCGCCCCGGCGTGGTGGGCGGGCGCAAGCGCACCCCCGTCGTCGTGCACGAGGCGAATGCCCGCGCCGGTATCGCGAACAAGGTGGGCGCGCGCGGCGCCGCGCGCGTGCTCGCCGCGGTGCCCGGCTCGGGCCTGCCCGGCGCCGAGGTGGTGGGGATCCCGCTGCGCCGCGCCATCACCGGGCTCGACCGCGCGGCCCTGCGCGCGCAGGCGCGCGCCAGCTTCGGCCTCGACCCCGACGCCCCCACGCTGCTGGTGTTCGGCGGGTCGCAGGGCGCCCGCTCGCTCAACGATGCGGTCGCGGCGGCGGCGCGCGACCTGTCCGCCGCCGGCATCGGCGTGCTCCACGCGCACGGCCCCAAGAACAGCGTCAGCGTGGAGCATGCGGAGGGCGGCCCCGACTACGTCGCCGTCCCCTACATCACGCGGATGGACCTCGCCTACGCCGCGGCCGACGCCGTCATCTGCCGCGCCGGGGCGATGACGGTGGCAGAGGTCTCGGCGGTGGGCCTGCCGGCGATGTACGTCCCGCTGCCACACGGCAACGGCGAGCAGGAGCTCAACGCGCGCCCGCTCGTCGACGCCGGCGGCGGCATCCTGGTGCGCGACGAGGACCTTTCCGCGCAGACGGTGCTCGAGCACATCGTCCCGCTGCTGCGCGACCCCGGCACGGTGGCCGCGATGTCGCGCGCCGCCGCGGGCGCCGGCCACCGCGACAGCGCCGGCCGGATCGCGCGCATCGTGCTCGATGCGGCCCGCGGGGGTGCGGCGCGGCGCCCGGCGGGCGCGGGCGCGCAGGC
>CAZDSL010000657.1:0-1381 GCA_964507655.1 uncultured Mycobacteriaceae bacterium
CGTGGGCTACCGTCGATCACATGCCCACCGCGATCACCGTGACCGTCCGCGGACATCCGGTCAACGGATGGTTCCTGCGGGCGTTCGCGCGCCCCGTCATCATGATCGACGGTGCCGAGCACGACGCGCACTGGTCGCGGCCACGGACCATTCCCGTGTCAGCCGGCGAGCACACGGTGGCCGTCGGCGTGCGGTACCGCGGCACGCCCTGGCTGCTGGGCGCCGAATCGAGCGCCCTTCAGGTGGGCATCGCCGCCGAGGAGACTCGTGGGTTCGTCGCGCGGAACGGGCCGCTCAACCATCAACCCTTCAGGCTCAAGGAGTTCAGCCGGACCCGCCCGCTCCGCTACCGCTGAGACCTCCCCAATACGTCACTGTGACGTATTAACCCGTCAGAGACGGCAGTTCGGCTCGACGCGACGGGCCGAATCGTGGCCGGCGGTAACCACTTCGCGCCGGATCACCCACCGCCATGACCCGCGTGATGTCCCCGCGTGATGTCAACGCCTGCGGTGCTCCACCCAGACGTTGGGCTCCACGTAGACGGCGACGTCCTGCGACAGGGATACCTGCACCGGGCTCAACGCACCATCCACGATCACCGGCCCGTCAGTATCGAAGGCAAGCCCGGTCCACTCCCGCCACTGCGCCAGCGTGCCGGGGATGGTCATGGATAGCGGGCAGACCTGGAGAATCCGACCTCCGGCCCGCACGTGCACGCGCAACCACGCGTCATACGGCAGGCCGTCGTCGCGCACCCGGAAGGCGTATTCGCTCATCGGGGTGTCCGGCTCATCCGCCTTCTGGGACGGGCGCACCGGAGCATAGAGCACGTCATGGCCGAGCCGGAACGCGTTGTCCCGCAGCGCGTGGACCATCGCCGAGGAGATTCCGGCGCCTTGACGTTCCTTCAGCACGATGATCTCCAAAGCGGTCGCCGCGTTGCGTTCCCGACCGGCCAGCCGGTCCGCGTGCTGCCACCTGATCACCTCGTCCCATCCGCCATCGGGCAGCTTCTCGCGACCGGGGATGCCGAAGGTGAACGGCGCCGAGTAGGCCTTCGCGACCGGCTGCTCCCCGTCGGTGGCCAGCAGCACGTAGTCGGCCAGTGCATCGACCTCCCCGTAGTACAGCTGCGCGGTCGGATCCTGCTGCATGAAGGCCGGCCAGGACCGGTCGAAGTCGGCATGGTCGACCGTCGTGAAGATCTCGGGATCCCGACCGCGGTTGTGAATTGTCAGTGTCACACGCCGCATTGTCGGCGAGGCGTCAAGCCGTTATCGATCGCTCAACCGGTGACGTAGGCCGCCAGGTGCTCGCCGGTCAGCGTCGACCCGTCGGCCACGAGATCCGCCGGGGTGCCCTGGAAGACGATCCGGCC
>CAZDSL010000658.1:0-1377 GCA_964507655.1 uncultured Mycobacteriaceae bacterium
TCTCCTTTCTAATTCCACCGTCCCCTGACCCAGGGGTGTCTGTCAAGCCAGGGTCGTTTACGCCGTAGCCGCCGGGCGGCAACCCGAGCAACACCCGCTGCGGGTACCCGCTGAAGTGCTTCACCAACAACAGTCGCTCGGGCCACCACACCTCGGTGATGCCTGCGGCCTGGATCAGCTTCTCGCAGGCGTAGCAGGGTTCTCGGGTGATGTAGAGGGTTGCCCCTCGGAGGTCTGCCCGGTCGCAATACAGAAGGGCGTTCGCCTCCGCATGGATCGCAACACACCGACCCGGCCCTGAGTCGTAATCAGAGACACCAGGAACCGCATCTGCCAGTCTTCTAGGACAAGACCCGCATCCTGGCATACCCGCCGGAGATCCGTTGTAACCAGTCGCTCGTATTCTTCGGTCTTTGACGACGACGGCACCTACCTTGCTCCTTTCACAATCCGACCGTGCGGCAACCGCTTTGGCGATGCCGAGGAAGTACTCACCCCAGTCGGGGCGGGTCATAGGATGCTCCAGCAAATCTCCCACGAACGCTCGCCGGCCCACAGCCTGAGGCCGCGCTGCACGAACACCTGGTTGACGAAGGTCCGGGTGTACTGGACCCCGATCAGCCCCACTCCCTTGCGGGAGCGGAGCTTCCAGGACCGGTAGACGTAAGGCGACCCTCCGGTGCTGACGACGTGCTCCCTGGCCTCGAATCTCGGTGCTTTGATACTTTTCTTGAACCGCAACGGGTCCAGCAGCCAATCCAGAACCCGGGTCACGAAAGCACCTTTGCTACAGCCTCTTCCATCTTGTCGAAGACCGACGCCGGCGACTCTGTGACGCGGTACTCCTCGCCTGGGCCGGTGTAGATGATGGTGCTGGTGGTGTCCTCGAACACCGACCGGATGTCGTCCAGCCGGATCCAGACCTCGGAGAGGTCAGGGCTTGTCAGCTTGATGAAGACGTACTGCAACTCGCTCACAGCGACACCCGCTTCAGGTCTCCGTACCACACCAGCCGGTTACGGTCGTCGTACAGACATATCTGAGTACCACTGGGGAACCCGGAGAGCTGGAGGTATCCAGGCTCGCCGTGGTCGCCCTTCGGACCGACGAAGCCCTGGTGGCCCCGGAACCACTTGTCCCACAACCGTCGAATCACAGCGACACCGCGTTGTAGTACTTGTACCCGTCGAACACGTCATCCTCCGAGAACGCGGGCCTCGGCTTCCGGGAACCTATACAGCAACCGCATCCGGTCTCGGTGTAGACCTCTACGTCACCGTGCTCTGCCGCGAGAGCGGCTAGCTGCCCGATGAGTTCACCGATCTTCATTCTTCAGATCCTCCAATTCCAGTGCCAGGCTTGCGATCCTGGTCTCCT
>CAZDSL010000659.1:0-1350 GCA_964507655.1 uncultured Mycobacteriaceae bacterium
CGGAACGATACGCACTCGCCTGCCGCACCTTCGTCGAGGTGGTCGGCGGCATCACTCCCGCCCAGTGGTCTCAGCCCGCGCTCGGGGTGTGGGACGTCCGATCGCTCGTCGGGCACACAGCCCGAGCGATCATCACCGTCATCGACTACCTCGATCTCGACCCCGCCGGGCAGGTCGACATGCCAACCGCGGGTGACTACTACGGGCAGATCTACCTCGCTTACACGAACCCCGAGGCGATCGCGAAGCGCGGCATCGATGCAGGCATCGCGCTCGGGGACGATCCCGTGGCGACGATCGAGGCACTCGTGGAACGTGCCATGATCCTGCTGAGCGAGCAAACGGAGGACCGTCTCGTGTCGCTCGGCGGCATGGGCATCCCCGTCAATGAATATGTGAAGACCCGCGTCTTCGAACTGGTCGTTCATACGATCGACATTGCCCGTGCGACCGGTCAGCGCGCCGACTTCGCCCCCGAGCTCATCGAGGCCGCGGCATCCCTCGCGGCCGGAATCGCCGCACGCAAGGGAGACGGCGAGCTCGTGCTCATGGCACTGACCGGCAGAGAGCCGCTGCCTGGTGGTTTCAGTGTCGTGTGATCAGGTGAGAGCGCGCGAGATCATCCAGCCGTAGAGGCGCGTCGTCAGCCATCGCGGCAGAAGGTATTTGCCCATGAGATCCGCCGCCACGTTGATGAACCCGGGAATGACGTGGGCGCGTGAGCCGAGAGCGTTCAGAGCTGTGCGCACGACCTGTGCAGGCTCCATCTTGGCTCCACCCGCGAGCTTGTCGAAGTCGATGCCCTTCGCCTTGCCCCGCGGCGATACTCGACGAGACCATCACAATCGCGCCGCGCTTTCGATCGACCATGTGGGAGCCGAACCGATGCGCCAGCCGGAGCGGGACCGTCGTATGAATGGTGAGCATGTCGGCTTCGTCCGCAAGAGAGTGCTCGACGAGGTCCCCGGCGAGAGAGAATCCTGCGTTGATGACGATCATTCCGATATCTCGATCGCTGATGCTCTCCCACAGCACCTCGACCGCGTCGTCGCGCAGCAGGTCGAGCGGCACCGCTACATTCACGGTTCCGTAAGTCTCAGATAGCTCGTGCGCGAGGCTCTCCAGCCGATCGGCTCGCCGTGCCACCAGAATCGTGTTCATTCCGGACTGAGCGGCTTGGCGGGCGAACTCCTCGCCGATGCCGGATGACGCTCCTGTCACGACCGCGTACTGGCCGTACGTTGCACGAAGATCTCTCATCACTTGTCCTGTTCCGTCGCCCTCAGCGCGCCCACATCTCCCGTGAGAAGGAGTCGCGCCACGACTTCCATGCGAGCGTTCAAGAAGTCG
>CAZDSL010000660.1:0-1348 GCA_964507655.1 uncultured Mycobacteriaceae bacterium
GGCCAGGTCGTGCTCGGAGTACAGCGGCCCGCGGGTGCCCACGTGCACCGAGCGGTGCAGGTCGATCAGCCCCTCCTCGCTGGCCCGGCGGAACGGGGTGCCGTGCGTGAAGGGCGCGCCGAAGTACGTGTCCCACGTGTCCAGGTGCGCGTCGAAGTGCACCACCGCCACCGGCCCCGCGTCGCGCGCGAGAGCCCGCAGAATCGGCAGGGCCAGCGTGTGGTCGCCGCCCAGGGTCACCACCCGCATGCCCGACGCGCGCAGCGCCGCCGTGCCCTCCTCCACGGCGGCGAGCGCGGCGGGGATGTCGAACGGGTTCAGTGCCAGGTCGCCCGCGTCCACCACCTGATGCGCCCCGAACGGCGCGACGCCCAGGCCCGGGTGGAACGGGCGCAGCAGCTTCGACGACGCGCGGATGTGCCCCGGCCCGAACCGCGCGCCCGGCCGGTAGCTGGTGCCGGCGTCGAAGGGTGCGCCCAGCACCGCCACGCCGCCGGCCAGCGCCGCCGGGTCGACCTGATCGATGCGGGGCAGGCGGGCGAACGTGGGCGGGCCGGCGAACCGGGGAATGCGGGTGGCGTCGACAGGGCCGCGCGGGGGCTGCGGAACATCGGGCATCGCGGCACCTCCTGCCCCGATCCTCCCACCGGACGCGCGCCGAGCGGGGCGATCCGGTGGGGCTCCCGCCCGCGCGCGCCGACCGGTGCGTTTTTCGGTGCCGCGCGGCCGAGATTCACCGGAAAACGCACCGCGCGGCGGGCGGCGGGTGAAACGGCTCGCGGACCCGTACTATGCGCGGATGTGACCCCCGCCGCAGAGCCCCAGGCCACCCGTCCCGACACCGCCGCCCACCCCGCCGACACCCACGATGTGCTGCGCGTCGTCGGCGCCCGAGTCCACAACCTGCGCGGTGTCGACGTCGCACTGCCCAAGCGCCGGCTGACGGTGTTCACGGGAGTGTCGGGCTCGGGCAAGAGCTCGCTGGTGTTCGGCACCATCGCCGCCGAGTCGCAGCGCCTCATCAACGAGACCTACAGCAGCTTCGTGCAGGGGTTCATGCCCACGCAGGCCCGCCCCGACGTGGACGTGCTCGAGGGCCTGACCACCGCGATCATCGTCGACCAGGAGCGGATGGGCGGCGGCCCGCGCTCCACCGTGGGCACCGCCACCGACGTGGGCGCGATGCTGCGGATCCTGTTCAGCCGCCTCGGCACCCCGCACATCGGCAGCGCGCAGGCGTTCTCGTTCAACGTGGCCTCGGTCAGCGGCGCGGGTGCGGTCACCCTCACCAAAGGCGGCCGCGAGGTGAAGGAGCGCCGCGCGTTCTCGGTGACGGGCGGCATGTGCC
>CAZDSL010000661.1:0-1346 GCA_964507655.1 uncultured Mycobacteriaceae bacterium
GGGCGGCGAGCTGCGGGGCGAGGGCCAGGAGCGTGCCCACCACGATGCCGGCCACCACCAGCGTCGGCGCCAGCCACGGGTGCCACGCGGGGGTGCGCAGCAGCAGCACGCCCGCCAGGATCCCGGTGGCCGCGGCCGCCGCCGCCAGCGCCCCGCGCGCCCACCACAGCGCCCGTCGGCGCCACAGCAGCGGCGCCGCCACGCCCAGCGCGCCGGCCACGGCGGGGGCGAGCTGCACCGTGTAGTACGGGTGCACGATTCCGGCGGCGAAGCTCAGCACCGCGCCCGTCACCAGCAGCCATCCGCCCCACAGCACCAGCGCCGCCCGCCGCGGGTCGGTGCGCGGCCGGCGCCGCAGCGCCCACAGCGCGGCGAGCGTGAGGATCGCGGCGGCGGGGATGAGCCACGCGATCTGCCCGCCCATGGCGGAGTCGAACAGCCGCGCCCAGCCCGCCTCGGCGTCGGTGTTGCCCAGGCCGCCGGTCTCGTCGCCGGTCACCCGGCCCAGGCCGTTGTAGCCGAGGATCAGCTCGAGGGCGCTGTTGTGCTGGGAGCCGCCGATGTAGGGCCGCGAGCCGGCCGGCCACAGCGACACCACCGCCAGGTACCAGCCGGCCGACACGGCCACCGCGGCCGCGGCGGCGAGTAAGTGCGCCAGCCTGCGCCGCACGGTGGTGGGCGCGGCCAGCAGGTAGGCGGCCACGAATGCTGGCAGCACCACGAAGGCCTGCAGCTCCTTGGCCAGGAAGGCGAAGCCCACCGCGGCCCCGCAGCCGACGATCCAGCCGAGCGACGCGCGCTCGAGCGCCCGGATCAGGCAGTAGGCGGCCACCGCGAGCATGAGCACGAGCAGCGCGTCGGGATTGTTGAACCGGAACATCAGCACCGCCACCGGCGTGAGCGCCAGCACTGCGCCCGCGAGCAGGCCCGCCGCATGCCCCGAGGTGCGCCGCACCGCCGCGTACAGCACGCCCACCGCGGCCACGCCCTCGAGCGCCTGCGGCACCAGCACCGACCAGGCGTTGAGGCCGAACACGCGCACCGACAGGCCGATCACCCACAGGAAGCCGGGGGTCTTGTCCACCGTGATGGCGTTGGCGCCGTCGCTGGAGCCGAAGAACAGCGCCTTCCAGCTGTGCTCGCCCGCCTGCGCGGCGGCGGTGTAGAAGCTGTTGGCCCAGCCGGATGCGCCCAGCCCCCACAGGTACAGCACCGCGGTGAGCGCCAGCAGCAGGCCCACCGCCGCGGCCTCGCCGGGCCGGATGCGGGCGGCGGCCCGGGGCGCCGCCGCAGCGGGTGCGCCGGTGCCGGCTGTGGCGGCACCGGTCGCTGAGGTCATGGGGTGA
>CAZDSL010000662.1:0-1344 GCA_964507655.1 uncultured Mycobacteriaceae bacterium
CGTGACACCTGCGGGACGCCGGCTGGGCGCCGGGCGACGCCGTGGTGATGGCGGCGGTGGCCTCGTCCGATCCGCGCGCACGCGCCGACGTCCAGCGGGCCGGGGGGCTGCTGGCCGCGCGGCTTCGGACACCCGTCACCGTCACCCTGTGCAGCGCGGATGCCGTGGACGCGGCGACCGGCCGGGCCCGCGCCGCGGGGGCCCGACGCGTCGCCGTGTCGCCCTACCTGCTCGCCGAGGGGCATTTCCTGCAGCAGCTCGACAGCTGCGCCGCGGACGTGGTGGCGCGGCCGCTCGGCGCCGACCCGACGCTCGCCCGGCTGATCCTCCGGCGGGTGCATGTCGCGGGCGAGCCGCAAACGGTTCTCCCCGCTTCGGTGCCCGCCTGACACGGGCGAATCACCCCGAATCCGTAGACCGAATGCATGACATTCGTAAATCTGGACGTTCGTGATAATTTCGAATGCGAATCGGCTGTATTTGTGAAATCGAATGGATTACGCCTATTCTGTGCCGTGGACCACATGGGAAATGCGGTCGCAGCAGCGTCCCGCGTGTGTGATCACCAGCGCAGGACCACAGTCGAGTTCGAACGGAGATTCACATGACCACCACGCTTCGCCGCATCGCCGGCGCCGGCGCCGCCATCGCCGCCGCCGCCGCCATCGCCGTCCCCGCCGCGGGTGCCGCATCCGCCCTGGACCTCGGCTCGCTCGGGAGCCTCGATGTGCTCGGCAGCCTGGATGCCGGCGGCTACGAGGGGTCCACCCCCTCCATCGACCTGGCCGTCGACGAAAACGATGCCTCGTCGATGACGGTGACGCTGACGCAGACGGCCACCAAGAACGCGACCGATCCGATCAACTGCCGCGCGTACGTGGTCCCGAGCGCCGCGATCAAGGACCTCGACAGCCGCGATCTCAAGCTGATGATCGCGCAGGGCGCCGAATACCCGGGTACCAACGTCGTCGCTGACAGCAGCGAACTCCAGCTCGACACCGACAACGCCACCGAGGACAACCCGGAGGCCAGCGGCGTGCTGAATGCCGCCGACCTCGACGCCACGCAGTACTCCGTGGTGAACGCGTGCTTCAACACCGCCAACGGCAAGCTCGGCACCACCGCCACCTTCACCGTCGAGGAGACGGACAGCGGCAACGTCTTCCAGACGTCCGACGCCGGTCCCACCGGCTCGCTGGGCTCGCTCGGCTCCCTCGGCTCGCTCTCCCAGAGCTGACCGGTCACAGGGCCCGGGCGCACACAGCGCGCCCGGGCCCTTCCACATGCCACTCACACCCGCGCGTCGAGCCACCCGACCAGCCGCGCGGTCACCTCATCGCGGTT
>CAZDSL010000663.1:0-1336 GCA_964507655.1 uncultured Mycobacteriaceae bacterium
GGGAGGGCCGCGGACATCCGTGCCCTGCTCGACGGCGCCGCGCCCGCGCCCGAGGGCCTGCGCCTGGACCCCGACCTGCGCTGGCAGCTGTGGACGGCGCTCGCCGCGACGGGGCACGCCGGGCCGGCGGACCTCGACGCGGAGCTGGCGGCCGACGACACGGCGAGCGGCCGCACCGCACACCTGCGCGCCCTGACCGCACGGCCCGACGCGCAGGTGAAACGCGCCGCGCGGCGCCGGATCCTCGACGACGAGGCGCTGACGAACGATCAGGTGGACGCGCTGATCGGCGGCCTGCGCGCGGGGCGGCGGCGCGACCTGCTCGCCGAGTTCGACGCCGACTACTTCGCCGGCCTCGAGAGCGTGTGGCGCGAGCGGAGCATCGAGATCGCGCGGAGGATCGTGCTGGGGCTCTTCCCGGCCGCCGAGACCACCGAGGCGGCCGAAGCGTGGCTCGCCGCGCACGACGAGGCGCCCGGGGCGCTGCGGCGGCTGGTGATCGAGCAGACCGACCACCTCGCGCGGGCGATCCGGGTGCGCGGGATCTGGGAGTAGCGGGGGCGGGGCCCGGCCGATCCGAGGGGGAGCGGCCGCGCGTGCCGAGTCGGGGTCCCGCGGCGGGCCCGGCCGGGCGCCCCGGACTTGTCGGTCCCTGCGGGTACACCTGTTCCTGCACCGCCGATGGGGCGGCAGCGCAGGCAAGGGAGGCCGGCGATGAGTGCACGCGGTTCGGGCGGATCCGGCGGCGGGTGTCTGGTGCCCGTGCTGGCGTTCATCCTCATCGGCCTGGTGCTTCGGTACTTCGTGGTGGTCGTCTGCGTGGCCGCGGTGGTGGCCGCGGTGGTGGCGGTGTTCTACGGGGCGTACCGGCTCGCGGTGGGGAGCACGGTGCGCCTCGAGGCCGAGCGGGCCCGGCGCAGCGGGCTGATCGCGCGCGCCGAGCAACAGCATGAGGCGTTCCAGCGCGGTGATCCGGCCGGGCTGTACGGCGAGTACACGCCCGCCATCTTCCCCGACCATGGTCCCGGGTCTTCCGGTGGCGGGCACCCGTCGGCGGCCGGCCCTGCGGAACACCGCGGTGACGTGCCGCGGCCGAAGGCCACGCCCGGGGGCCTGCCCATCCAGAGCACGGCCCGGCCGCCGGGCATGCGCAATCGTGGGCGCACCGCGTGGCGGCAGGGTTAGCAGTCGGCCGGGTCAGCGGCGCGAGCCGTGCCGGGAATCGACGGGGCGGTCGAAGGGCGGCCGGCCTTCCGCTGAGTCGCCGGCGGCGGCCGGGCCGGCGGGCGCCGCATCGTGCCCGGCGGACTCGGTGGGCGCGTGCCCGCGCGGCGCC
>CAZDSL010000664.1:0-1322 GCA_964507655.1 uncultured Mycobacteriaceae bacterium
GGCGGGCCCGCACCGGGCGCCACCTGCGAGGCGACGGCACGTACCGCCCGTCACCCTTCCGTGCGCACGACCACTCGGGCGTGTGGATCGAGTCCGATCCGGTTCAGATGGACGATGAGTGGAGCGTTGCAGGCCGCAACGTCAGTGGCGGAGTGTAGCTTCGGACCGATGGCGGTGATCGGAACAGGACGACCCCGCGTGGTCATGATGTGCGGGCCAGGTGGTGCCGGCAAGACCACCTACGCCAAGCGTCTGGAGCGCGAAGGCTGGACACGTCTGTCGTTCGAGGTGGAGTTCTGGGATCGCGGAATCACGACGATGCCGTCCGCCGAGGTGGTGGCCGAAGTGGCAGCAGATCTGAAAGCACGGCTGCTGAGCACCATCACGGCGGGGGACGATGTCGTGCTCGATTTCGGATTCTGGTTCCGGCGGCAACGTGACGAATACCGTGCGCTGCTCGCGCCCCACGGCATCGTGCCGGAGACTGTGTACATCGCGACGAGTCTTGAGACCATCCTGAGCCGGGTCGGTGACCGACACGGCAGGCACGCGGACGATTGGCCGCTCACCGAGCAGACGGCGACCGAGTACTTCGCGCGGTTCGAGCCGCCGACGCCTGACGAGGGTCCGCTTGAGGTGGTGCGCCAACCCGCGTGAACCACGTCGGTCTTGACCCGGATCAGCGTAGCGGCGCGAGCGATCGCGGCACGGCAGGCGTGGGCGGTCTTGTCTGAGCGCATCGCGACGCCGCGCCATTGCTTGACCGTGTTGAAGCACCGCTCGACGACATTGCGGCCCTTGTACCGCTCCTGCCGGGCTTCCCCGAAGCCGAACATGAGCCCAGACCTCGTGATCAACTCGCCCTAGTAGACTCACCACTCGTTCCGGTGCCGTCCGGACGTGCCTCCGTAGCTCAGGTGGATAGAGCAAGAGCCTTCTAATCTCTAGGTCGCAGGTTCGAATCCTGCCGGGGGCGCCTCGAACAGCGGAAACGCTCGCGCGATCGGCGTCAGCGGGTCCGCTCCCCCGCTTCGACCGGATGCAGAGGCCCGCGAGGCCGCCGGATCCGGGCGTCGGCACGCGCACGATGGTGCCCAGGTGTGGACAGCGTACGGACGGAGTACGACACACCCCTCCGGTCCGGCCCGTCGATCGTGAGGGTCTGCGCGCCGACAGGAGGCCATGCGCAGCACGATGCCGCATCCTGGCCCGCCCCGCCCGAAGACCTTCACGGCGCATCCGCGCAGTTCGACGCGGCCTACGCCCGCAATCACCCGACCGGACTCCGCGATTTTCCGATCCGGTGGAACCGCCGTGGCCGG
>CAZDSL010000665.1:0-1320 GCA_964507655.1 uncultured Mycobacteriaceae bacterium
CGCCCGCGCCGGCGCGCTCGCCGCGCCGCACGCCCCGCACCTGGCGGTGCCGGTGATCCGGCGGGTGCTGCGCGGCATGGTGGGCCACCTGGTGGTCGACGCCTCCGACCGCCGCCTCGGCGCCGCGCTGGCCCGGCTGCGCGGCCGCGGCTACGCGCTCAACCTCAACCTGCTCGGCGAGGCGGTGCTGGGCGCCCGCGAGGCCGACCGCCGCCTCGCCGGCATCGCCCGGCTCGTGGCGCGGCCCGACGTGGACCACGTGTCGGTGAAGGTGTCGGCGGCCGTCGCGCCGCAGTCGCCGTGGGCGTTCGACGAGGAGGTCGCGCACATCGCCCGGCGCCTGCTGCCGCTGTACCTGCAGGCGGCCGCGACCCGGCCCGCGCCCACGTTCCTCACCCTCGACATGGAGGAGTACCGCGACCTCGACCTCACCGTCGCCGTGTTCACGCGCGTGCTGGACGATCCGCGCCTGCGGCACCTGAGCGCCGGCATCGCGCTGCAGGCCTACCTGCCCGATTCGCTCGACGCCCTCGAGCGCATCGAGGCCTGGGCCGCCGAGCGGCGGCGGCGCGGCGGGGCGCCGGTGAAGGTGCGGCTGGTCAAGGGCGCCAACCTGCCGATGGAGCGGGTCGAGGCGCAGCTGCGCGGCTGGCCGCAGGCGCCCTGGCCCACCAAGGAGCTCACCGACACCCACTACCTGCGGCTGCTCGACGCCGCGCTGCGGCCCGACCGGATCGGCGCGGTGCGGGTGGGCGTCGCCGGGCACAACCTGTTCGACGTGGCGCACGCCTGGCTGCTCGCGGGCGAGCGGGGCGTGCGCGGCGGCGTGGACATCGAGATGCTGCTGGGCATGGCGGCCGGGCAGGCCGAGGCGGTGCGGCGCGACGTGGGCCGGCTGCTGCTGTACACGCCGGTGGTGCACCCGGGCGAGTTCGACGTGGCCATCGCGTACCTGGTGCGGCGGCTCGACGAAGGCGCCGCGCCGCAGAACTTCCTGCCCGCGTCCGGGCGGCTCACCGACCCGGCCGTGTTCGCCCGCGAGCGCGACCGCTACCTGGCCTCGCTCGCGGGGCTCGACGCGGCGCCCGGCACGGTGCCCGCCACCTTCCGCACGCAGGACCGGCGGGTCTCCACGGGCCCGGCCATCGCCGTGCGCGCCTTCGCCAACGCCCCCGACACCGACCCTGCCACGGCCGCCGGGCGGGGCTGGGCGCGCACGATCCTCGCCCGCGCCGCCTCGTCGACGCTCGGCGCCGACGCCGTCGCCCGGCTCACGGTGGACGACGAGGCGGCGCTGCGCGCCCTGCTCGCCGGCGCGGC
>CAZDSL010000666.1:0-1315 GCA_964507655.1 uncultured Mycobacteriaceae bacterium
CCGGCCCCCCCCCCCGCCCGCCCCCCCCGCGCCCCCCCCCCGCCGGGCCCCCCCCCCCCGCCCCCCCCCCCCGGGGGGCGCCGCCCCCCCGCGGGGGGGCCCCCCCCGGCCGTCTGTGCTGTGCGGGCAGCGCCCGCGGGGAGGGGCGTCAGGCCGCGCCCTCGCCCTCCCCCTCGCGCTCGGCGACGAGGTTCAGCGCGATGTCGACGATCATGTCCTCCTGGCCGCCGACGAGCTTGCGCGCGCCGCACTCCATGAGGATGTCGCGCACGTCCAGGTCGTAGCGCTTGGCCGCCGTCTCGGCGTGGCGCAGGAACGACGAGTACACGCCCGCGTAGCCCAGGGTGAGGGTCTCGCGGTCCACGCGCACGGGGCGGTCCTGCAGCGGGCGGACGATGTCGTCGGCCGCGTCCTCGAGCTTGTTGAGGTCGCAGCGGTGCTCGAAGCCCTCCAGGTTGGCGACGGCGACGAACGCCTCGAGCGGGCAGTTGCCGGCGCCCGCGCCGTGGCCGGCCAGCGAGGCGTCGACGCGGTACACGCCCTCCTCGACGGCCGTCACCGAATTGGCCACCGACAGCGAGAGGTTCTCGTGCGCGTGGATGCCGATCTCGGTCTCGGGGTTCAGCGCGTCGCGGTAGGCGTGGACGCGGTCGCGGATGCCCTTCATCGTGAGGCGCCCGCCCGAGTCGGTGATGTAGACGCAGTGCGCGCCGTACGACTCCATGAGCTTGGCCTGCTCGGCCAGCTTGGCCGGCTCGGCCATGTGGTTGAGCATGAGGAAGCCGGCGACGTCCATGCCGATCTCGCGGGCGGCCTCGATGTGCTGGGCCGAGACGTCGGCCTCGGTGCAGTGGGTGGCGATGCGCACCGAGCGCACGCCCAGGTCCCACGCCTTCTTGAGCTCCTCGACGGTGCCCACGCCCGGCAGCAGCAGGGTGGTCAGGCGCGCGTTCTCGAGCACCTCGGCGGCGGCGGCGATCCACTCCCAATCGGTGTTGGAGCCGGGGCCGTAGTTGACCGATCCGCCGGCGAGGCCGTCGCCGTGGGCGACCTCGATGGCGTCGACGCCGGCCTCGTCGAGGGCCTTGACGATGCGCTTGACGTCGTCGGTGCCGATCTGGTGGCGCACGGCGTGCATGCCGTCGCGCAGGGTGACGTCCTGAACGAAGATGGGTGTGCTCATGGTCTTACGCCTCCTGCGTCTGGCTCTTGTCCGCGACGGACTTGCGCGCCGCGATCCGCTCGGCCACCTGCAGGCCCGCGGACGTCATGATGTCGAGGTTGCCGGCGTAGGCCGGCAGGTAGTGCGCGGCGC
>CAZDSL010000667.1:0-1310 GCA_964507655.1 uncultured Mycobacteriaceae bacterium
AGCAGGTCGAGGTAGAGGTCGTCCATGGCCCGGTTCCAGGCGTTGAGCGTGGCGGGGCGATTGAGGGTGAGCAGGAGGACGGGGCCGCGTCGCTCGGCGAGGACGGGGGCTTCGTGGATGTTCTCTGCCGTCATGCGCCCTCCTGCGCGAGCAGACCGGCCTGGAAACGGCGCATGCCGCGCAGCCAGCGGTCGTAGTCGGTGCCCTTGTGGCGATACATCTCCAGCACCTCCGGGTGCGGGAGGATGAGGAACCGCTCGTCGTCCAGGGCCGCCATGACCTCGGCGGCGACCCGCTGCGGGGCGAGGACTGTGCCGGCGTTGATGACTGCGCGGGTGGCGGCGCGGCCGAGCCCGTCCGGCGAGTGCTCGCCCTCGCGCAGCAGCGGAGTCTCGACGCCCATGGGGCACAGGCAGGCGACGTGGACGCCGCGGTCGCCGTAGGTGACGGAGAGCCACTCGGCGAACCCGACGGCCGCGTGCTTGCTCACCGAGTAGCCGGCCGAGCCGATCTGCGTGAGGAGGCCCGCCGCCGAGGCCGTGGAGACGAAGCAGCCGTCGCCGCGCTCGGCCCAGCCCGGCACCAGCAGCTGCGCGGCGCGGATGTGGGCGCGCAGGTTGACGTCGAGCGCCTGGTCCCACTGGTCTTCGCTGAGGTCGAGGCCCGGGCCGCCCGCGATGCCGGCGTTGGCGAAGTACATGTCGACGGGGCCGAACTCCGCCCGGGCGCGGTCGATGAGGCGGGCGATGACCTCGGTGCGGGCGACGTCGCCCGACTCCGCGACGGCCGCGCCCGGGTTGGCGGCGTCGATGCTCGCGGCGGCGGCCTCGGCGGCCTTGTCGTCGAGGTCGGCGACGACGACGCGGGCGCCCGCGTCGGCGAGGGCGTGTGCGATGGCCGAGCCGATGCCTCCGCCACCGCCGGTGACGATGGCCGTTCTGCCTGCGATGTGCACCGACCGCTCCTTCCTCCGCCGCGGATGCCGCGGGCGGCGATGACGGGTGACCCGACGGCGGCCGGGGCGGGCGTGCAGTCCGCCGGGGGATTCCCGCGGGCACGCTCGAATCGGGCGCCGGTATGCCACGCTCGTCGCATGTGACCGTCGTCGCAAGTATGTATATATGAACCCGACCTCAAGTTCAAGTGGGGGGTGGGCGCGCAAGTCCAGCCGGCGGCGTGCGGGCGCGCAAGCCCCGGCCGGCGGCGTCGAGTGGTGCGGTTTCAGTGCCGATTTCCCTGATCGGCACCGCAGACCGCACCACTCGAGGCGGCCGGGGATGGCCGGCGGCGCGTGAATCGGTGCGCGGGGA
>CAZDSL010000668.1:0-1308 GCA_964507655.1 uncultured Mycobacteriaceae bacterium
CCGACGATCCCGGCCCGGTCGGCCCCGAACGCCCAGGAGAACAGCCCGAACAGCGCGGGCGCCAGGAACGACACCGCCCGCCCGGTGGTGGCGTAGAGCCCGAACATCCACCCCTCGCGCCCCTCCGGCGAGAGCCGCGCCATGAGCGAGCGCGCCGACGCCTGCGCGGGCCCGATGAACAGGCACAGCACCAGCCCGCACGCCCAGAACGCCACCGGCCCCGACGCCGCCAGCAGCGCCACGCCCACCACCATCATCGCCGCCAGCGCGAAGACGATCACCGGCTTGGCCCCCAGCCGCTCCTCCGCCTGCCCGCCGGCCACGGCGCCGACGGCCGCGACGATGTTGGCGGCCACCCCGAAGATCAGCACGTCCGACGACGACACCCCGTACACGCCCACCCCCAGCACCGCGCCGAAGGTGAACACGCCCGCCAGCCCGTCGCGGAACAGCGCCGACGCGCCCAGGTACCAGAGCGTGCGGCGGTCGCCGTGCCAGAGCCCGCGCAGGTCGTGCCACAGCCCGCGATAGGCGTCGGCCACCGCCCGGCCCCGCCGGCGCAGGCCGCGAGGGCGGTCGGCGGCGACGACGGTGGCCTCGACCTCCGGCACCGCGAAGAACAGCGGCAGCGCGAACGCCGCGAACCACGCGGCCGCGAACAGCGTCACGACCCGCACGTTGAGCCCGTCGGCGCTGGGCAGCCCCAGGATGCCGCGGGTGTCGCCGTCGCCCGCGATGAACCCCGCGTACACCACCAGCAGCAGCACCACGCCGCCCACGTAGCCGGCCGACCAGCCGATGCCGGACACGCGGCCCTGCGTGCGGGGCGTGGACACCTGGCGCAGCATCGCGTAATACGGCACGTTCGCCAGCTCGGAGAGCACCGACGCGGCGGCGAGCAGCACCAGGCCCAGCCAGAAGTAGGGTTGCGCATCGCGCACCGCGAACATCGCGACCATCAGCGCGATCGTGCCCGCGGTGAGCACGGCCAGCGACCGGCGCCGCCGCCCGTACGCGTCGGCGCGCCCGCCGAGGATCGGCGCCGTCACGGCCAGCAGGAACCCGGCCACGCCCAGCGCCCAGCCCAGCCAGGTGCCCGACGACAGCCCCCCGGGCGAGTCCTCGCCCACCTCGCTGGTGAGGTACACCGAGAACACGAAGGTGAAGATGACCGCGTTGAAGGCCGCGGCGCCCGCATCCCACGACGACCACGCCAGCACCTTGCGCCGATCGATCACGTCGCTGCCGCCGGGCGGTGTGGTCATGGCCGAAGCCTATGCGACCTGCACCGGGGCCGTGTGATGCCCG
>CAZDSL010000669.1:0-1307 GCA_964507655.1 uncultured Mycobacteriaceae bacterium
GGCCCGGCCGCGGCGCGGCGGCCCGCGTCCCGGTGCCGCCCCGCGCCGGCGCCGCGGCCCCGCATGGGACTTCGGCAAGCGCACGCGCCTGGCCGTGGGCCTCATGACGGTGATGCTGCTGCTGGTGGTGGGCAAGCTCGCATGGGTGCAGGTGGTGCGCGCGCCGGAGCTGTCGGCGCAGTCGGCAAGCCAGCGCACCGTCACCACCCCGCTGCCCGCCACGCGCGGCGAGATCCTCGACGCGTCCGGCAAGCAGCTCGCCTACACCCTCGACGCCCGGGCGCTCACATTCCAGCCCACGCGGGTGCGTGCCGAGCTGGCCGAGGCGCACGGGAAGGACCCGTCGGCGCCCACGCCCCAGGAGTACATCGACAAGGCGGTGGCGGCCATGCAGCGCGAGCTCGGCTCGGCCGTCGATGCGGCGGAGCTGCGCAAGGAGATGGAGTCGGACAAGGAGTTCGTCTACCTGGCCCGGCAGGTCGATCCACGCGCGGCGAACGCCATCACCGAGGAGTTCCCCAAGATCGGCAGCGATCCGGAGAACGTGCGCGAGTACCCGGGCGGCGCTCTCGCGGCAAACATCATCGGCGCGGTGCGCTGGGACGGCAGCGGGCTGATCGGCCTCGAATCGTCCATGCAGTCGGTGCTGGCGGGCACCCCCGGCTCGGAGACCTACGACCGCGGCTCCGGCGGCGACGTGATCCCCGGCAGCATGCGCGACGTGCACCCGGCCGAGGACGGTTCGACGGTGCAGCTCACGCTCGACTCCGACCTGCAGTATTTCGTGCAGGACGCGGTGCAGAAGGCCAAGGACGCGTCGGGGGCGAAGGACGTGTCGGTGGTCGTGCTCGACGCCAAGACGGCGCACGTGCTGGCCATGTCCAACGACAACACCTTCGACCCGTCGATCGGAGTCGGCGACCCGGCCAACGCCCACGCCGAGCTGGGCAACATCTCGGTGACCACCCCGTTCGAGCCGGGGTCGGTGAACAAGATCATCACGGCGTCGGCATCCATCGAGTACGGGTTGACCACGCCCGACGAGGTGCTGCAGGTGCCGGGGTCGATCACCACCGACGGCATCACGGTCTCCGATGCCTGGCCGCACGGGGTGGCGCCGTACACCACCACCGGCGTGTTCGGGAAGTCGTCCAACGTGGGCACGCTGATGCTGGCGCAGCGCGTCGGGCCCGACCGGTTCGCCGACATGGTCGGCCGGTTCGGGCTGGGGCAGCGCACCGGGGTGGGGCTGCCGGGCGAGAGCGCGGGCAGCGTGCCCCCGCAGGACCAGTGGACGGCCGGCACCT
>CAZDSL010000670.1:0-1304 GCA_964507655.1 uncultured Mycobacteriaceae bacterium
GACGAGTACGCCTTCTGGCATTCGGTGGGCATCGACCCCATCCAGATCGTGGTGCCCGGCGGCACGTTCTACACGCTGCGGTGCTACCTGCGCGACGAGCCGGTGTTCCTCGGCCGGGGCGGGCGCATCCGCGTGTTCCCCACCGCCCGCGCGCTCACCCAGTACCTCGCCGACAACCACGACCACGACCTCGCCACGATGAGCACCTACACCGAGGTGGCCGACGCGGCGACGGGCGGCGACCTCGAAATCGTCATCACCGACGACAACGTCTACGTGCTCACCGGGCTGGTCGAGGACCTGGCCGGCGGGCCCGCGGCCGTGGACGCCGACCAGCTCGACCTGGCCGTGGAGCTGCTCGAAGACGCCGCCGACTACGCCGACGACGATGCCGTGGAGCACGCGCTGGAGCCCGGCACCGCGCTGGGGGCGCTGGTGGCGTTCATCCGCGAGCCCGATCCGGCGCGGCCCGTCGGCGATCCGCCGTTCACCACCGAGGCCGCGCAGTGGCGGGCGCTCGAGCACGACTTCGAGGACAAGCTGGTCGTCATCAGCGGGTGACGGGGGGCGTGGGGGCGGGGGCGGGGCCGGGGCCTCCCTTCGCACACCGAACCTCGCCTCGCGCACCGAACCTCGCCTCGCGCACCGGTTCTCGCAGCTTCCGGTTCCTCGCGCACCAGCTGCCCCGGCCGCTGGATCCTCGCGCACCAGCTGCCCCGGCCGCCGGATCCTCGCGCACCAGTTCTCGCAGCCACCGGATCCTCGCGCACCAGTCATCCCTTCGCGCACCGGCTGCCGCAGTTCCCGGATCTTCGCGCACCGAACTTCCTTTCGCGCACCAGCCAGGCGGGTTTACGCCACAACCGGTGCGCGAGGACCGATAGCAGGGGCGCCAGCCGGTGCGCAAAGAGCAGTTACGTGCGCAAGGTGCAGTCTGGTGCGCGAAGCCGGCCCTGCCACCGCGCCAGCCGGTGCGCGAGGAGCAGTTACGTGCGCGAGGAGCAGTCCGGTGCGCGAAGCCGGCCCCGCCTCCATGGCGAAAAGCAGGCTCGGCACCCACGAGCCCAACACCGCGACCTTCCACGCCATGCACGCAGCCGACACCCGGGCCGGCCGACAACGCCCGCGCACCGATTTTCCCTTCGCGCACTGAACTGCCCTTCGCGCACCGGCTACCACAGTTCCCGGATCCTCGCGCACCGAACTTCCTTTCGCGCACCAGCCAGGCGGGTTTACGCCACAACCGGTGCGCGAGGACCGACAGCGGGGGCGCCAGCCGGTGCGCAACGAGCAGTTACGTGCGC
>CAZDSL010000671.1:0-1300 GCA_964507655.1 uncultured Mycobacteriaceae bacterium
CGGAAGAACGACCGGTATCCGAGCACGCTCAGTCCTCCTCGAAGCCGGCCTGATCGAACTTGAGCGTCTGCGCGTTCTCGCCCACGGTGCGCACCACCGCGTCGCCGAATCCGCCGGGCGCCGTGGCGGTGATCTCCAGGCGCACCTCCAGCTGCACGCCGTCGACGGCCGCGAGGTGCTGGATGACCTCGTCGGTGATGGTGGAGAAGTCCTTCCCGTAGAGAGTGCCGAGCGTGGCCGAGCCGAAGAACCGCCGCTTGGGGCGCGGGCCGGGCGGAGTGGTCCCCGTGCCGCCGGCGGACGAGCCCTGGCCGCCGCCCGGGCCGGGTCCGTCACCGGGACCGTCGCCGGCCGCCTCGCCGCCCGCGCTGCCGGCACCGGCTTCGCCCTCGCGGCGCTTGCGCTCCTCTTCGCGTTCGAGGATCTCCTTGGCGCGCTGCCGCTCGGCGCGGTTGGGCTCGACGATGAGCAGCGCGTCGGTCACCTGGGGGACGGCGTCGACGCGCGGGATGACGAGCCCGGTGTACCGAGTGCCGTCCCACCCGTCGGCGAGCGCGAACCCTTGGTCGGTCCACAGCAGCTGATCGAGCGCGTTGAGCACCCCGGCTTCGAGCACCGAGCGATCGCGCAGCCGCTGCATATACGGGTAGCGGGTGTAGAAATCCCACAGCTCGCCGAAGGTCATGTGCCCGTCGCGGTCCCACACGCTGCGCAGGAACCGGTCGATGTCCATGCGCACCAGCGACCCGCCGCGCTGCACCGACAGTGCGCTCTGGTCGCGCATGCGTGCCGCGGCCCGCTCGGTCAGGTTCTGCTTGGTGGTGTCCTTCTCGACGGCGATGGACAGCGGCCGGTCGGCCAGCGGCTGTTCCGGGTACAGCACGTGGATGTACGTCTCGAGCAGGCGGGCGCCCACCGTGTCGTCGAGCTTGTCGCGCCTCGCCTTCGCCTGCTCGCGCTGCGCCGCGGTGAGGTTGAGTTCCTTGTCGGCATTGGCGTGCACGAAGCTCCACGCCAGGTACTGGCGCACCACCTGCGCCAGCTCCTTGTAGCGGGTGTCGTCGGCGGCGAGGAAGGCGATCATGTTGCGGTTCGTGCGGGCGGCGCTGCCGCGGTGCTCGACGGCGTCGAGCGCCCACGCGACCGCGGCGGACTCCACCTTGGTGTGGGTGTGGGCGGGCGGAACGAACACCAGCCGCACCTCGGGGGAGTCGGGGATGTCGGCGGTGGACTCGGGTGCCACGTGCACGGCGGCGAACCCGTCGGCCGTGATCTTGCGGTGCTTCTCGAGCCGGCTCAC
>CAZDSL010000672.1:0-1298 GCA_964507655.1 uncultured Mycobacteriaceae bacterium
CTTCGCGCCGCCCCGGACGCGCCGCCGGCGGCACTATCCTGGTGCCCATGACGACTCGTCGCGCCGCAGGCGCAGCCGGCGGCCCCGAGGTCGACGGCGTCCTGCTCGACATCGACGGGGTGCTGGTCACCTCGTGGCGCCCGCTGCCGGGGGCGGCGCGGGCGCTCGAGCACCTCGAGGAGCGCGGGCTGCCGCGCGCCTTCCTCACCAGCACCACCTCGCTCACGCGCGCGCAGATCGTGCAGCGCCTGGGTGCTGCCGGCATGGCCGTCGAGCCGGGGGAGGTGCTCACCGCCGCGGTGCTCACGGCCGAGTACCTGCAGGCGACGCACCCCGGCGCGCGGGTGTGGCTGATCAACAGCGGCGCCGATCTGGCCGAGGACATGCCCGGCGTGGAGCTGGACGCGGAGCGGCCGGAGGTGGTGGTGCTCGGCGGGGCGGGCGAGGCGTTCGACCATCGCGCGCTCAGCCGGGTGGTCGAGCTGATGCTCGAGGGCGTGCCGGTCGTGGCGATGCACCGCGCGCTGGTGTGGGCCACGGCCGACGGGCTGCGGGTGGACACGGGCGTGTACCTGCCGGGGCTGCAGGAGGCCGGCGGCGCGGGCATCACGGTGGTGGGCAAGCCGTCGATCACCGCATTCCTCGCCGCATCCGACCTGGTGGGGGTGGAGCCCACCCGGCTGATGATGGTGGGCGACGACCTGCACTCCGACGTCCTCGCCGCGCAACGCGCCGGGCTCACGGGCACGCTGGTGCGCACCGGCAAGTTCCGCGCGCCGGTGCTGGAGGTCTCACCCCACAAGCCGCACCACGTGCTCGACTCGATCGCCGACCTGCCCGCGCTGCTCGGATGACCCCGCCGATCTTGCACTCTCGGGTGTCGAGTGCTAAAAATGGGCTTGGCACTCGCCTGTGGTGAGTGCCAGGTCGGGACGGTGAGACCGTGCCCCCGCCGGCGCGTACTGCTAGTGCTGCGGAGCGGAACGGTCGTCCGTCGCGGGCACCGAGCCTGGCCAGCAGCGTACTAGGGGTGCGGCGTCATCCGCCCGCCCCGTGTGTCAGCCTTCCTACCTGGAGGATCACTTCGCAATGGCCAAGATGATCGCGTACGACGAAGAGGCCCGCCGCGGCCTCGAGCGGGGACTGAACTCCCTCGCGGACACCGTCAAGGTCACGTTGGGCCCCAAGGGCCGCAACGTCGTCCTGGAGAAGAAGTGGGGCGCCCCCACGATCACCAACGATGGCGTGTCCATCGCCAAGGAGATCGAGCTGGAGGACCCCTACGAGAAGATCGGCGC
>CAZDSL010000673.1:0-1297 GCA_964507655.1 uncultured Mycobacteriaceae bacterium
CTGCGGCGCCGCCCAACAGGTGCGGCACGCCACCCGCCCCGGCGGCTCAGGCCTTGGGCACCGGAAGCTCGTGCCGTTCCGACATGAACAGCCGGCGGTCGCCCTGCGCCTGCGCGATCGCGGTGATGCCGCCCCACGCCAGCATCAGCAGGTGTTCGATGAGCTCCTCCACCGGTGTGGAACGGTCCATCATCCAGCGGTGCGTGGCCAGCTGCACCGCGCCGACCACGCCGTACGACCAGGTCAGCGCGCCGTCGGTGATGAATCCCAGCCGCACGAGGCGGTCGCGGAGCACGCCGGCGAGCAGCTCGGCCACGATCCGCTCGCTGTTCTCCAGGGCGGCGCGCACGCCGGCGCCGCCGGAGGTCATGCCCATGATGAAGGGGTAGATCTCCGGTTCGTCCGCCACGGTGCGCACGTACACGGAGATTGCGGCTTCGGCGAGCCCGAACTCGTCGAGGTCCTCCTGCCCCAGCGCGGCGGCGAGCGCGGGGCCGAGGCGCGTCTCCATGAACCGCATGGTGGCGGCGCTGGTGAGGTCGGCCTTGTCGTCGAAGTAGCGGTACAGCACCGTCTTGGATACGCCGATCTCGGCGGCGATCTCGTCCATGCCGATGTCGCTGCCGCGCGCGCGGATCGCCGCGAGCGCCCCGTCGGACAGTTCGGCCCGCCGCGCCAGCTTGTGCTCCTGCCAGCGCAGTTTGCGGCCGTCGATGGCCGGCTTGTCCTTGCTCTTCGCCACGTCGGTTCCTCGGTGCCCCCGACCGGGCGGGCCGGCGGCGCTGTGTGAGTCTGGTGCTTCCTGTGCGGCGCGGTCGCCCGCGCACGCGTTCTGCAACCACTGTATGCGGTCGGCGCGTGGCAGACGGCGGAGTGGTCCCACCCTGCCGGAGATCGCCGCCCGCCCGAGATCCCGGAGATCGCGGCCTGCCGGAGATCACCACCCCTGCGGCCCGGCCCCCGTGGTCGCCCGGTTACGGGAACAATGGCCGTGTGCTCATGACTCTCGACGATCCGGCGAAGGTGCGCGACCTTCGCCGCATGAAGGCGGTGGCGGCCGGGTTCCTGCTCGTGGCCACCGTCGTCTACGTGCTGTGCCTGGTGCTCGGCCGCGACGGCGCCCCCACGTGGGTGGGCTACGTGCAGTCGGCGGCGGAGGCGGGCATGGTGGGCGGCCTGGCCGACTGGTTCGCGGTGACGGCGCTGTTCCGTCATCCGCTGGGCATCCCCATCCCGCACACGGCGATCATCCGCCGCAAGAAGGACCAGCTGGGCGAGGGGCTCGGCGAGTTCGTCG
>CAZDSL010000674.1:0-1297 GCA_964507655.1 uncultured Mycobacteriaceae bacterium
GATCGGTGACGCACCCCGCGGCACCGCCGGCGCGGGCACCGACCGCCTGGCCTCGTGACCGCCCCCGCCGCCGCCGGCCCCCGCGCCGGCGGCGGTCCCGCGGCCACCGCCCGGCGCGGCACGATGCCCCTGCGCGGTCACCTGCGCGAGGCGCGCCGCCGCGGCCTGCGCGCGGCGGTGGCGGTGGCGGTGGGCGTGCTCGCCGGATTCCTGCTGTCACCGCAGATCCTGGACCTGCTGCGCGCGCCCATCGAGGAGCTGGCCCTGTCGCGCCAGGCGAGCCTCAACTACGACACGGTGACGGCGGCGTTCGACCTCAAGCTCACGATCGCGGTGTTCTCCGGCATCGCGCTGTCGAGCCCCGTGTGGCTGTTCGAGCTGTTCGCCTTCGTCACGCCCGGCCTCACCCGACGCGAGAGGCGGACGGTCTTCGGGTTCGGCGCGGCGGCGGTGCCGCTGTTCGCCGTGGGGTGCGGCTTCGGCCTCACCGTCTTCCCCCGCATGGTCCGCCTGCTCACCGGCTTCGCCTCCGACCAGGACAGCACGATCCTCACGGCGTCGTACTACGTGGGCTTCGTCGTGAAGTTCGTCGTGGCGATCGGTATCGCGTTCGTGCTTCCGGTGTTCCTGGTGATGCTCAACGCGGTGGGGCTCGTCTCCGCGCAGACCCTCCGGCGCGGCTGGCGGTGGATCGTGATCGCCATCGCGCTGTTCAGCGCCCTGGTGACACCCGCAGCCGACGTCTTCTCGATGTTCCTCATCGCGGTGCCCATGTCGGCGCTGTTCGGCGGGGCGCTGCTGATCGCCATCCTCCACGACCGCCGCGCGCAACGCCGCGCCGCCCGAAGGGACGCCGCATCATGTTCGGCCTGACCGTAGAAAAGCTCCTCGTCATCGCCGTGCTCGCCGCCGTCGTCGTCGGCCCCGCGCGGCTGCCCGAGTACGCCCGCCGGCTGTCCGCGTGGGTGCGCACGCTTCGCGACGCGATCGAGTCGGCGCGTGCGACGGCGCAGTCGCAGGCCGACCTCGCAGGCATCCACGCAGACTGGGAGGCGCTCGATCCACGACGCTACGATCCGCGACGCATCGTGCGCGAGGCCCTGCGTGAATCGCCCGTGGACTCCGCCGGCCGCCCCGCGGCGGCCGCGGAGGACGACGGGATCGCGCAGGAGGCCGCCCGCATCCGCCCGGGGCAGCGGTATCTGGTGACCGGCTCGGCCGCACACCCGTGCCGCATCCGCATCGATTCGCTCCCGGCCGGCGACCCGCGGCGCATCGCCGCGGCGACCGGCGGCGC
>CAZDSL010000675.1:0-1293 GCA_964507655.1 uncultured Mycobacteriaceae bacterium
ATCCAGCGCCGCAGCACCACGGCCTGGTTGTGCTGCTCGTCCTTCGCGGAGTACAACAGCACGATGTCGCGATCCTTCGCCGCGTCGACGATGGTGTGCAGCCCCTCGGGCCCCGCGTCGAGTTCGGCCTCGTAGCGCTCGGCGAACCCGTCGAACTTCGCCGGATCGTGCCCGAACCACTTGCGCAGCTCCGTACTCGGGCCGGCCTCCTTCACCCACAAGTCGAATGGGAGCCGGTCCTTGGCTATGCCCCGCGGCCAGAGCCTGTCGACCAGGAACACGCTCGGTCGGGACTCGCCCGAGGCGGCGGCCGCGACGTCGGCGTGCGCGGGGTGCCCCTCGACCGCGTCGTAGGCTCGCACCAAGCGGATCTCACCCATCAGCGCTCCTCCTCACCACGCAGGCTGCACCCCCGACAGTAATCCCGTGGGCGGCGTCCGCAGGCCGGGTCGAGCCGCCCGGCGACGGAGCCGCGGCGCGTAACGTGTGCCGCGATGCGACACGACGTGACGGTGCTGGACGCCCCGGTGGGGCATTCACTGCGCGGCGCCCACGCGGCGCTCGCCCGACGACACGGCACGGCCGCGGCGTTCGAGCACGGCGTGTGCCCGTTCACGGCGATGCCGGCCGCGCCTGAGGCCGCCGACTGGGCCGACCTGGCCGCGCTGCTCGGCCCCGGCGCGGTGGCCGACCTCTTCAGCGCCGAGATGGCCCCGCCCGACGGCTGGCAGCCGCTGTTCGGCGTGGACGGGGTGCAGATGGTCCTCGAGCGGCCGGACGCCGCGCGCGCCGACGCGCACGACGCGCGCATCGTGCGGCTCGGGCCCGCCGACGTGCCGCAGATGCTGGCGCTCACCGAGGCCGCGCGACCGGGCCCGTTCCTGCCGCGCACTGTGGAGCTGGGCACCTACCTGGGGGTTCGCGAGGACGGGCGGCTCGTCGCCATGGCGGGCGAGCGGCTGCACCCGCCGGGCTTCACCGAGGTCAGCACCGTGTGCACCGCGCCGGAGGCCCGCGGGCGCGGACTCGCATCTGCGCTGGTGACAGCTCTCGCCGGTGATATCCTCGCGCGCGGCGAGCGCCCCTTCCTGCACGCGGTGCACACCAACACCGGCGCGATCGCGCTCTACGAGCGGCTGGGCTTCGCCGTGCGGCGCACTGTGCACTTCCACGGGTACCGGGTGCCCGCGTAGGAGGCGGCCCGCCGCCCGAAACCGGGACGCGCAGCCTCATCCTGTGGTGGGCTGGCCGCATGAGCGAACCCCAGACCTGGATGATCACGGGCGCCGGCCG
>CAZDSL010000676.1:0-1290 GCA_964507655.1 uncultured Mycobacteriaceae bacterium
GCCATCGACGCCATCACCGGCGTGCCGGTGCTGCCCGAGCACGATGTGGTCATCGTCGACGAGGCGCATGAGCTGGTCGACCGCGTCACGGGTGTCGCCACCGCGGAGCTCACCGCCGCCGCGGTGACGGCCGCCGTCAAGCGCTGCTCGCGGCTGGTCGACGAAGAGGACGCCGACCGTCTCCAGGAGGCCGGCGAGAACCTCGGCGCCGCGCTGGCCGACTGCCCCGTCGGCGCGTGGCAGCGGGTGCCCGACGCGGCGGGCCCGGCGCTGGCCGTGCTGCGCGATGCGGCGTGGGCCGCGCGCACCGCGATCGGCCCGCCCAAGCAGGGCATGTCCGCCTCCGACCCGGAGGCGGCCGCCGCCCGCAGCGCCGCGCTCAACCAGCTCGAGGAGCTGCACGACACGGCCGTGCGCGTGCTCGCCGCCTTCGACGAGCCCGACCCCGCACGCCGCCGCGACGTGGTGTGGCTGAACGAGGAGGACCGCCGCGGCCGCGTGGTGCGGGTGGCGCCGCTGTCGGTGGCCGGGATGCTGCGGGCCCGGCTGTTCGGCGAGGCCACCACCGTCCTAACCTCGGCCACGCTCACCGTGGGCGGCTCGTTCGACGGGCTCGCCATCGAGTGGGGGCTGCCGCCCGCCGCGGAGTCCGCGGCCGTCCGCACCATCGACCCCGACCTCGCCTCCGGCAAAGAGCCTCCCGCGGATTCCGCCCCCGGCGACGCCCCCGCCGGCCCCGTCCGGTGGAGTTCGCTCGACGTCGGCTCCCCGTTCGACCACGCCCGCGCCGGGATCCTCTACGTCGCCACCCGGCTGCCCGCGCCGGGCCGCGACGGGCAGTCGCCGGCGCTGCTCGACGAGATCGCCGGGCTCATCGAGGCCGCCGGGGGCCGCACGCTCGGCCTCTTCTCGTCGATGCGGGGGGCACGCTCGGCGGCGGAGACGATGCGCGAGCGCCTCGACACCCCGGTGCTGTGCCAGGGCGAGGACTCGACCGGCCGGCTGGTGCGCCGCTTCGCCGACGACGACGCCGCGTCGCTGTTCGGCACGCTGTCGCTGTGGCAGGGGGTGGACGTGCCCGGGCCGTCGCTGTCGCTGGTGCTCATCGACCGGATCCCGTTCCCCCGCCCGGACGACCCGCTGCTCAGCGCCCGCCAGCGTGCGGTGGAGGCCCGCGGCGGCAACGGTTTCATGGCCATCGCCGCCAACCACGCCGCGCTGCTGCTGGCGCAGGGCGTGGGCCGGCTGCTGCGCAGCACGGGCGACCGCGGCGTGGTGGCCGTGCTCGAT
>CAZDSL010000677.1:0-1283 GCA_964507655.1 uncultured Mycobacteriaceae bacterium
ACGGCGGCGCGGCTCAGGACGCTGACGGCACTACGGCATGCGTGCGCTCACGCCGGCGCTGAGCTCGAGGGTGATGCCGGAGACGTGCCGGGCGGCCGGGGAAGCCAGGTAGAGCACGGCCGCGGTGACGTCCTCGGGCGCGGTCCACGGCTCGCCCATGGGGTTGAGCCGCCGGTAGCGCGGCATCACGTCGTCGCGGGTGGGCGCGGCCATGTCGGGCGCGAACAGCCCGTACATCGCCGGGTTGTGCACCATGGCGGTGTCGACGGTGCCGGGGCACACCACGTTGGCGGTGACGCCGCTGCCCGCGAGTTCGAGGGCGAGCGTCTTCGTCAGCCCGATGGCGCCCCACTTGGCCGCCGCGTAGTGGCCCAGGTTGGGAGTGCCGGAGCGCCCGCCCATCGACGCGATCGTGATGATCCTGCCCGAGCCGGCCTCCCGCATCGGCGGCGCCGCGGCGCGGAGGGTGTGGAAGACGCCGGTGAGATTGACGTCGAGCATCGTCGCCCACTGCGCATCGGTGAGTTCGCAGACGGGCGCGAACCCCACCACGCCCGCGTTGGCGACGCACACGTCGAGCCGGCCGTGTTCGTCCAGGATCCCGTCGACGGCCGTGCGCATCGCCGCCCCGTCGCGGATGTCGGCGCGGACGGTGCGGCAGGTGCCGCCGGCGTCGGCGATGAGCTGCGCAGTCTCGGCAAGGTCTTCGGCGGTGGCCAGTGGGTACGGGATGGTGTCGATGTCGGCGCACAGGTCCAGCGCGATGACCGTGGCGCCGCGCCTGGCGAACCCGAGCGCATGGCTGCGCCCCTGCCCGCGGGCCGCGCCGGTGACGAGCACGACGGCGCCGGTGAAGTCGTCGTCCATACTGCGCATCCTTTCCGGGCCGGGCGGTGTGCGGGCCCTCGTGTGATGTGATCACGGACCGGCGGTGGGGCCGGGCTTCTTCGGCGCATCCGCGTGGCGGTGGCGCGCCGGGAGCGGGAGTTCGGTGCGGTCGGCCGACGGAGGCTTGCGTACCTATGGACTTAAAGTCACATATAGATTTACCCTGGACGCACTGTCGGAGATACACCGCCGTAAGGAGTCCGAGATGCAGGCCCCGGTTGTCCGTCGCAGGACGCGCGACGATGCGTCGCGCCACATCAGCCCCGTGCGCACCGCCACCGGTGAACGCCACGAATACGAGGACACGCTGCGCACGCTGTCCGAGGCGTCCACCACCGGCCCCCACTTCGAGGCGTTCAACGACATCGCCTGGGACTCGCCGGAGTTCGCGAACC
>CAZDSL010000678.1:0-1279 GCA_964507655.1 uncultured Mycobacteriaceae bacterium
AGCGGGTCGCGGAAGAAGAACACCGGGGTGTTGTTGCCGACGAGGTCCCAGTTGCCCTCCTCGGTGTAGAACTTCACGGCGAAGCCGCGGATGTCGCGCTCGGCGTCGGCCGCGCCGCGCTCGCCGGCCACGGTGGAGAACCGCGCGAAGATCTCCGTCTTCTTGCCCACCTCCGAGAACAGCTTGGCCCGCGTGTACTGCGTGATGTCGTTGGTGACGGTGAAGGTGCCGTGGGCGCCCGAGCCCTTGGCGTGCATGCGGCGCTCCGGGATCACCTCGCGGTCGAAGTGGGCCAGCTTCTCGAGGAACCACACGTCCTGCAGCAGCTGCGGCCCGCGCGGGCCGGCGGTGAGCACGTCCTGGTTGCTCGGCACCGGCGCGCCGACTGCGGTGGTGAGGGTGGTCGGGTCGACTGTCTGATCGTCGTGGTCGGTCATCGCGGGGCGTCTCCTAGGATGCGAGGACGGGGATGCGGATCCGCCGGGGGCGCAGGCGGTTTCAGGCACCGTCCACCGCACCCCCGTGCCCGCACCATCATTGCGCATCGCGCACCCCGGCACGCCCGGATTGCGCGGATCGGGATGATCCGGCGCGCCCCGCGCACGCCCCTCCGGGACCGGCCCGCGGGGGGCGTACACTGTGCTGCATGCAGCGCGCGCTTCTCCTTGAGTGCCGCGGCGGGATCTGACCACCAGACCGGCTCCCCGTCGCGGGCCCTTTCCCATGCCGTCGTCTTCACGGCCATGCCGCGCTCGGGTGGATGAGCCCCACCAGGCCCGCCCCCTCTTTTCTCGGCACGTCGGTCTCACCGTCACCAGGCCCGGGCCCACCCCCGCCCGCGCCCAGCTCACAGGGAGAATTGCCTCATGACCTCCGCAGACGCCTTCACCTCCGGGCGACGCAACATCGTCACCCCCAGCCGTCCGGCCCCCGCCGACCAGCCCGCGTGGAACACACAGCGCGGCTCGTCGATGCCGGCCTACCGCTACCGCTCCTTCGCCGACGAGGTCGAGCAGATCACCCTCGACGAGCGCCGCTGGCCGTCGGTCGTCATCGACCGCGCGCCGCTGTGGTGCGCCGTGGACCTGCGCGACGGCAACCAGGCCCTCATCGACCCGATGACGCCCGCCCGCAAGCGCCGCATGTTCGACCTGCTCGTGCGCATGGGCTACAAGGAGATCGAGGTCGGCTTCCCCGCCGCCAGCCAGACCGACTTCGACTTCGTCCGCGAGATCATCGAGGACGGCGCGATCCCCGACGACGTCACCATCCAGGTGCT
>CAZDSL010000679.1:0-1279 GCA_964507655.1 uncultured Mycobacteriaceae bacterium
ACACCCTGCACAACCTGCTCACGCTGCGCGGCGCCCTGGTGCGCGACCCGCACGTCTGGTCCAAGTACCTGACCGAATCGATCAATACCTTTGCGGCGCGGTCCGACGTGCTCTTCGCCTCGCACCACTGGCCCACCTGGGGCACCGAGCGGCTCACCGAGTTCCTGTCGGTGCAGCGGGATCTCTACGGCTACCTGCACGACCAGACCCTCCGCGCCCTCAACAAGGGCGCCACCGGCATCGAGATCGCCGAGTCCATCGCGCTGCCGCCGGTGCTCGAGAACTCCTGGCACACGCACGGCTATTACGGCTCGGTCAGCCACAACGTCAAGGCCATCTACCAGCGCTACATGGGGTGGTTCGACGGCAACCCGGCCACGCTGTGGCAGCACCCGCCGGTGGAGGGCGCCAAGCGGCACGTCGAGTTCATGGGCGGTGCCGCGGCGGTGCTGGAGAAGGCCCGTGCGTCGTTCGCGGAGGGCGACTACCGCTGGGTGGCGCAGGTGCTCAACTACGTGATCTTCGCCGATCCCGGCAACGCCGAGGCGAAAGAGCTGCAGGCCGACACGCTCGAGCAGCTCGGCTACGGTTCGGAGAACGGCACCTGGCGCAACTTCTTCCTCATGGGCGCCTACGAGCTGCGCAACGGCCCGGTGGGCACGCCGACGGTGGCGGCGTCGCCCGACATCGCCTCCGCGCTCAGCGTCGAGCAGCTCTTCGACGCCGCCGCGCTGCGGGTGGACGGCCCGGCCGCGTGGTCGGCCGACATCACCATCGACTGGCACGTCGACGACCTCGGCATCGTCCACCGCACGCACCTGCGCAACGGGCTGCTGGTGCACCACGACCTCGACGCCGCGGCGCGCGCCACGGCCTCCACGCCCGACGCGGCGTTCACGCTCGCCTCGTCCCACCTGCATCGCGTGCTGCTGGGCGCCGCCGACATGGGCGCGCTGCTCGCCGACGGCACGGTCACCGCGGAGGGCGACCCGGCCGTGCTGGCCCGGCTGGTCGGCTTCCTCGACGACCCCGACCCCGACTTCGCGATCGTCACGCCGTAGCGGGAGCGCGAGGTGAGCGACGGCGCGGGCGGCCCGGGCGACGCGGACACTCCCGGCACCCCGGACACTCCCGGCACCCCGGACGGCGGGCGTCCGCGCCGCGTCCCCGTCGGCGCCTGGGTGGTGCTGGGCGTCGCCGTGGTGGTGCTGGCGGGCTTCCTCGTCGCCCGCCCGTACTGGTTCCGCGGCGACACAGACGACCTGCACGTGCCCGCCGA
>CAZDSL010000680.1:0-1277 GCA_964507655.1 uncultured Mycobacteriaceae bacterium
CCACCCTGGAAAGCCGAGGCGGGGACGAGGCTGTCGCGGACGAGAAGCACGACCAGTAAAAGGAGGGGCAGGAGAGTCGTCGGGGAGAACGGTTCGGCGTGGATCGCATCGCGGTAGGTTTGATCGGTCGCGAGGAACCACGCCCTCCAGAGACCGCCGAGCACGGCCGCGACGAGCAGCACGAGCGCGATGGGCCCGACCGAGTCGTACACGGACGACCACAGGCTCGCCTGTTCGAGCGGCGCCAACGCGACCCGTAGCGCCGCGAAGACCAGTACGCACGCGGCCACGATTGCGGCGAGGATCGCGGCGAGCAGCAGGTAGAGCCACCCCCGAGCGCGACCGACACCCACCTGTCGGAATGTCGCCGCGACGCACAGCACCGCGGCAGCTGCCAGGCCAGCGACGAGCGTGATCGCCGCGTCACTCAGCACAATCGTGGCCGCGAAGACGAGGACCCAGATGGTGCCGTAGACCGAGCGGACGCGGCGCGCGGCGACCTCGAGTGCCACGGCGATCAGGCCGATCAGCGCGGCCAGCCCGAGTGCGCTCGCACTGCCGGGCACGCCCTGGATCGGGCCGCCGGAGAAGAGCAGGCCGCGCGACCACGTCTCATCCACTCCGAGGGCAGGAACCGGGTGCCCTGCGAGCGCGACGACGAACTCGAAAACGAGCGAAGCGGCGACGATCAAACGCGTCGTGATCCCGACGACGGTGAGCAGCTGGTACCAGGTCAGACTCGCGACGAGGGCGCACGCGAGGAAGACGCCCGCGAGCTGGGCGGTAAAACCAATCGCGCTCGTGCCCGGATCCGGCGACCAGATCAGTCCGATGGCGCAGGCGACGAGGAACGCGGTGAAGAGCCAGGGAAGGTGAGCCGGGCGGATGCGACGGGGCCGCGTTGCGAGCACGATCACCGCGCCGATGAGAGCAAGGATCACGAAGACGGTCAGCCCCGGCCAACCGACCAGGTTGCGCAAGGTTGATCCGGCGAGCCCGAGGAAGACGATGAAGCCGGACAGCGCGGCCAGCGCGGGGTTCACGACGCGTGGCGGCCGTGCGCTCACGAGCAAGGAGGTCTTCGTCACGATACCAGCGTAGAGGCTCCCCGGCGCGGGTTCCGCCTCATCTATACGAACGCGCCGAGGGACGTGATCGCGCGACCCACGATCAGCGCGTTGATCTGGCTCGTGCCCTCGTAGGAATACAGCGCCTCGGCGTCGAGGAACGGGCGCATGACCCCGTAGTCGAGCACGATGCCATTGCCGCCGCAGATC
>CAZDSL010000681.1:0-1274 GCA_964507655.1 uncultured Mycobacteriaceae bacterium
AGCTCCGGCGTGTAGCGGGCGAAGTGCCGCTTGAGGATCTGGAAGACGCAGCGCGGGTCCTGCAGGGTGGGGTCGGTGTGCGGATGCTGCACCTCGTCCGTGGCCCGCGCCCCGCCGCTGCCCGCCGCCTCCGACTCGCCGTGCGGGGTGGGCGCGTCGCCGCCGACGTCGCGCGCGCCGGCCGCGGCCGTCTTCTCGGCCCCCTTGTACTGCCAGGTGGAGGTGTCGTAGGCGTGGCCGTCCTCGTCGAATCCCGAGAAGAAGCCGGCCAGGTCCTCGGTGTCGCGGAAGTCGTCGGAGACGATCATCGGCGCGTTGGTGTACGCCGTGACGTACTCGTGGAACCACGCGTCATGCTCGATCACGTAGTTGATGAGCGCACCGAGGAAGGCGATGTCGGCGCCCGCGCGCACCGGCACGTGCAGGTCGGCCACCGCGGAGGTGCGGGTGAAGCGCGGGTCGACGTGGATGATCTTCGCGCCCTTGCGCTTGGCCTCCATCACCCACTGGAAGCCCACCGGATGGCACTCGGCCATGTTGGAGCCCTGGATGATGATGCAGTCGGCGTTGGCCAGATCCTGCAGGTAGCTTGTGGCGCCACCCCGCCCGAACGATGTTCCCAGACCGGGAACCGTGGAGGAGTGTCAAATGCGCGCCTGGTTCTCCACCTCCAGCGCCCCGAGCGCCGTGTAGAGCTTCTTCATCAGGTAGTTCTCTTCGTTGTCCAGCGTCGCGCCGCCGAGCGAGGCGATGCCGGACGTGCGCCGCACGCGGGTGCCGTCGTCGGTGTCCCACTGCCAGAAGCGGTCGCGGGCCTCGAGGACCTTGTCGGCCACCATCTCCATGGCCTCGTCGAGCCCGATCGTCTCCCACTCGGATGAGTACGGGCGCCGGTGCAGGACGGTGGTGGGGCGGTCGGTGTTGGTGACGAGCTGCTTGGACGCCGAGCCCTTGGGGCACAGCCGCCCGCGGGAGACGGGGCTGTCGGGGTCGCCCTCGATCTGGATGACCTTGCCGTCTTTGACGAAGACGTTCTGGCCACAACCCACGGCGCAGTAGGGGCACACGCTCTTGACGACCTTGTCGGCCGTGGCGGTGCGGGGGGTGATCTCGAAGCTGCGCCGCGACTGGGCCGCCGCGCCGCGGCCGAGGACGTCGCCCCGCAGCGCCTGCCGCAGCACCGGCCAGCCGCCGGAGAACCTGCGCTCGCTCATGCCCCGCACCTCCTGTGCGCCTCGCCGGCCGCAGCGAGTGCGGCCCGGGTCACATCCTGG
>CAZDSL010000682.1:0-1273 GCA_964507655.1 uncultured Mycobacteriaceae bacterium
TCGCATGAATGTCAGACTGAACGTCAATCACACAGTGCCTGGAGGAGTGTAAATGGCTGATGCGAAACTCGGAGCACGTGCTGCCGAGGTCGAAGACTTTCTCGAGCAGCTCAGAGCGATGGATCGTGCCACGGTTGTCGCGATCTGGGAAGACTCCAAACCGCAGAAGTATCTGAGCCGCGTGGTCGCAGCAGGCGAGCGGATCGACAGCTCGAGAGGCAACAAACTCTCTGCCTCTGTTCACTCGGCTGTCGTTCGCGAGTACCGTGCGGTCATGGGCGATCTGGGGTATACAAAAGACGAGTTTCCCGGACGCTCTCTCCCCGTCTTTCGCACTCTCTCGGAGCACGCAGCAGTGTCGATCGCGGGAATGGACGCGATGGACAAGGAATCCTACGACGAGTCTGTTGCGGCATTCGTCGATCACGGGTTCCGGATCCCGCAGCATCCTGATACCACCTCAGACTGACGCGACCATCGCTCAGTCGTTGTCGCGCGCGATGATGCCAAGGTCAAGCGCCCGCAGAACGGCCTGCGTACGATCAGAGACCCCGAGCTTCTCGTAGGCATGCAGCAAGTGCGTCTTCACCGTCGCTTCGCCGATGAAGAGTTCGCGCGCGATCTGCGGGTTGCTCCTGCCGGAAGCAACGAGCCGCAGCACATCGGTCTCGCGCGGGCTGATCGCGCTGACCTCTGTATCGCCACGGCGCCGCATCGACTTCACAAGAGAAGCGGCGATCGACGGCGCGAGTACTGTCTCGCCCGCAAGCACGGCCCGCACCCCGGCAACGATCTCGTCTGACGGTGCGGCCTTCAGCAGGTAGCCGGACGCCCCAGCCTCAATCGCGCCGAGAATGTGATCGTCGCTCTCGTAGGTCGTCAGAATAAGGATGCGTGTGTCGGGCAGATCGTCGAGGATCGCGACCGTCGCCTCGGTGCCGTCGAGCTCCGGCATCCTCAAGTCCATGAGCACCAGGTCCGGGCGCAGTGCGCGCGCACGGCCGACGGCCTCGCGGCCATTCGCGGCCTCACCCACGACCTCGATGTCGTCCGCGGCGCTGAGCAGGCCGACGATTCCGGACCGGACGATGGGGTGGTCATCGGCGACGAGAACACGGATCACGGAGTCTCTCCTTGAGGCTCGAGCGGGGTCGGGACGGTGATGCTCAGGAGCGTGCCGCGGCCAATCGGGGACGTGTCGCTGGTGCCGGCATCCTCGACCGACAGCGTGCCGCCGACCAGCGTGACGCGCTCCCGCATGCCGATCAGTCCG
>CAZDSL010000683.1:0-1269 GCA_964507655.1 uncultured Mycobacteriaceae bacterium
TGCCACGGGCGCGCGCCCTCGCGCCGCAGCACCGCCTCCACCGCGTCGGCCGGATCTGCCGCGCCGTCCGCCGGGCCCTCCCAGCCGAGCACCCGCACCACGCGGGGCTCGAGCAGGTTCTCGGCGGGCACGTCGTGCTCCTCGGCGACGGCGGTGACGGCCCCGCGCGCGGCGGCCAGGCGCGCCGCCGCCTCCGGGCGCACCGCCTGCCATCGTCCCGTGGGCGGGACGCCGCCGGACGGGCGCGCCGCCGGCAGCGCCGACTCGGGCAGCGCCCGGGCCTCGGCGAGGGCGTCCAGCCACAGGTCCGAGCGGCGCCGCTGGCGGGGGCCGCCGAACACGGACAGCGTGCGCAGCTCGCCGGCGGTGTGCGGGTCGGCCAGCGCGGCCTCGATGATGGCGGCGTCGGGCAGCACCCGCCCCGGCGCGCGATCCAGCGAACGCGCGAGGGTGTCGCGCGCCGTCCACAGCGCGCGCACGGCGGCGAGCCGCCGGCGGCCCTTGACCTTGTGCAGGCCCGAGGTCTTGCGCCAGCGGTCGGGCCGCGGCGGCTGCGGCGGCGCGGTGCGGACGTGCTCGAACTCCTCGCGCGCCCAGCGCGTCTTGCCCTCCTCGTCGAGATGCTCCGCGAGCGCGTCGCGCAGCTCCACGAGCAGCTCGACGTCGAGGGCGGCGTAGGAGAGCCAGTCGGCCGGCAGCGGGCGGCGCGACCAGTCGGCGGCGCTGTGCTGCTTGGCCAGGCTCAGCCCGAACTCGCGCTCGATCATCGCGGCCAGGTTGACCTTGCCCTCGTTGAGCAGCCGGCCCGCGAGCTCGGTGTCGAACAGGGCGTCGGGGTGCAGGCCCAGCTCGGCGAGGCAGGGGAGGTCCTGGTCGGCGGAGTGCAGCACCCACTCCAGGGGGTTGAGCACCTCGGCGAGGCGTTCCATGCCGCCCGCGGCGACCGGGTCGATGAGCGCGCTCCCGGCGCCCGGCCGGCGCAGCTGCACCAGGTAGGCGCGGCCCGAATAGCGGTAGCCCGAGGCGCGCTCGGTGTCGACCGCGACGGGGCCGGTGCCCGACGCGAGCCTGTCGGCGTACTCGGCCAGCGCGGTGGCCGACTCGATGAGCGGGGGCACGCCCTCGCGCGGGGCGCGCAGCGGAACGGCGGAGTCGGAAGGCGCCGCGAGGGGCCCCGGCGCGGTGCGGGGCCCCTCGGGGGCGTCGGACGATCCGGGCATCGCGGCCGTCAGCTCGACGCCGCGTCGGCCGAGGCGGCGTCCGCGGCGG
>CAZDSL010000684.1:0-1260 GCA_964507655.1 uncultured Mycobacteriaceae bacterium
ATCGGAGGATCTTCACGTGCGTAACACCACCACTGGCCTCAAGCGCATCATCGGCGGCGGCTTCGCCGTGGCGGTCGCGGCCGCCTTCGTCATTCCGGGCGTCGCGGCGGCCGACGAGCCCACCGCCGACACCGGCTCGGTGTCGCTGTCGTCGCTGGCCGACACGGGCAGTGCCGGCGGCGGCGCGGTCACCACGCAGGCGGCCGACGACGAGGACGGCGACTCCGTCTTCGGCAGCGTGAGCGACGTGCTCGCCTGCTTCTCCACCGACGACGGGGGCGACGAGGGCACCACCACCACCGCGGCCGACGAGGACGACTCGGACGCCCTCGGCTCGGTGAGCACCGTCATCGACTGCGTCACCGCGGCCCTGGGCGGCGGGGACGACGATTCCGGCGACGCGTGAGCGGCGCCTGACGCACGAACGAGGGCGGGGCCCGGACCGATCGGTCCGGGCCCCGCCTTCGTGTTCAGGCTCGTGCGGAGGGACTCAGAAGTCCATGCCGCCCATGCCGCCGGTCGGGTCCGCCATGGGGGCGGCCTTCTCCGGCTTGTCGGCCACGACGGCCTCGGTGGTGAGGAACAGCGCCGCGATGGACGCCGCGTTCTGCAGCGCCGAGCGGGTGACCTTGACCGGGTCGTTGATGCCCGCGGCCATCAGGTCCTCGTACGCGCCGGTGGCGGCGTTGAGGCCCTGGCCCGCCGGCAGCTCGCGCACCTTGGCGGCCACGACGCCCGGCTCCAGGCCGGCGTTGTCGGCGATCTGCTTGAGCGGGGCCTCCAGGGCCACGCGCACGATGTTCACGCCGGTGGCCTCGTCGCCCTCGAGGGCGAGCGCGTCGAGCGCCGGCACCGACTGCAGCAGGGCCACGCCGCCGCCGGCGACGATGCCCTCCTCCACCGCGGCCTTGGCGTTGCGCACGGCGTCCTCGATGCGGTGCTTGCGCTCCTTGAGCTCCACCTCGGTGGCGGCGCCGGCCTTGATGACGGCCACGCCGCCGGCCAGCTTCGCCAGGCGCTCCTGCAGCTTCTCGCGGTCGTAGTCGGAGTCGCTGTTCTCGATCTCGGCGCGGATCTGGCTCACGCGGCCCGCGATCTGCTCCGACTCGCCGGCGCCCTCGACGATGGTCGTCTCGTCCTTGGTGACGACGACCTTGCGCGCCTGGCCCAGCAGCTCCAGGCCGGCCGTCTCGAGCGAGAGGCCCACCTCCTCGCTGATGACCTGGCCGCCGGTGAGGATGGCCATGTCCTGCAGCATCG
>CAZDSL010000685.1:0-1254 GCA_964507655.1 uncultured Mycobacteriaceae bacterium
CCGGGGATACGAATCCGCCCCCGCGGCGTGCGCGGGGGCGGAGCGATGTTGCGGGCGGCGGTCAGCTCAGCAGCGAATCGAGCCCCGCGCGCCCCTGGAGGACGACGACGAGCTGCGCCATCTTCACGATGAAGAACGAGGGGATGCCGAGGCTCGATCCGACGATCTGTCCAGCGTCCATGAGGGGTCCTTTCCGGGTTGCGTCCGTGGCACGCCCCGTGGGGCGGGACTTCCTGCGGCCGGGCCGCGTCCGGGCAGTATATCGGCAGAGCGGCCGGCGATGTTAGCGTCGCGGGCCGCGCACGGGCCGTCAGAGCCGCCGCTGGAGCGCATCCGCCGCGGCGAGCAGGTCGTCGGCCCACCGCGTGCCGGGGCGCCGGCCGATGCGGTCGGTGGGGCCCGACACGGAGATCGCCGCTACCACCGTGCCGCGTCCGTCGCGGATGGGGGCCGCCACGCTGGCCACGCCCGACTCGCGCTCGGCCACCGACTGCGCCCATCCGCGGCGCCGCACCTCTGCGAGCGTGCGCTCGGTGTAGGTGGCGCCGGCGAGCAGGTCGCGGCGCACGTGGTCGGCGCTCCACGCGGCGAGCACCTTGGCGCCCGAACCCGCCGACATGGGCAGCCGGGTGCCGGCGGGGACCGTGTCGCGCAGTCCCGACGGCGGCTCTGCGCTGGCGACGCACACGCGGTCGGTGCCGTCGCGCCGGTAGAGCTGCACGGACTCGCCGGTGATGTCGCGCAGCCGCGGCAGGATGTGCGCCGCGGCGTCGAGCAGCGGGTCCTGCACCGTGGCCGCCAGCGCCCCCACCCGCGGGCCGATCTGCCAGAGCCCGTCGCCGTTGCGCTCGAGCATCCCGTGCATCTCGAGCCCCACGGCCAACCGGTGCGCGGTGGCCCGGGGGAGCGCGGTGCGCTCGCACAGCTCCGCCAGCGTGCAGGGCTGCTCGGCGGCGGCCTGCAGCACACCCATCGCTTTGTCGAGGACGCCGATGCCGCTATGCTGTCTCACAGAACGATATTAGCGTCCCGAATGCTGAGAAAGTCAACCATCCCGGGGCGGTCGCAGGAAGGGAACAGTGGCATGAGCGCACACGCGGGCCGGGCGCCCCGCACCCTGGCGGAGAAGGTCTGGGCCGAGCACGTCGTCGTGCCCGGCGAGGGCGAGGGCGAGCAGCGCACGCCCGACCTCATCTACATCGACCTGCACCTGGTGCACGAGGTCACCAGCCCGCAGGCCTTCGAGGGGCTGCG
>CAZDSL010000686.1:0-1251 GCA_964507655.1 uncultured Mycobacteriaceae bacterium
TGCCCGCCGGCGGCGCCGAAGCCATGACGACCGCCGGCCTCGATGCGGTGGGAGGCTGGCTCGACGCGGGGCGCGCGCTGGCGCTGGGGCTCGCCGGTCCCGCGGAACCGCGGCGCGAGTGGCAGGCGGCCGCCGCACCGGCGGTGCGGCTGGTGGATGCGCTCGGCTTCCCGCGCCGCGTCCTCGCCGAGCAGGTGCTGGTGACCCCGGAGTGCGGCCTGGCCGGTGCGGGCGACGCCGACGCGCGCGCCGCGATCGCCCTCGCGGCCCGGATCGCGGCCGCGTTCGCCGGTGATCCGGACGAGCTGTGAGGCGTTAACCTGGTGCGGTGACGGAAGCCCCGGAGGAGACCCCCGCGGTCCAGGACCATGAGGCCGAGCAGGCCGGCGCCCCCGACTCTGCGCGGTCGCGCTGGCGCGAACTGGCCGACGAGGTGCGCGAGCACCAGTTCCGCTACTACGTCAAGGACGCCCCCGTCATCTCCGACGCGGAGTTCGATGCGCTGCTGCGCGAGCTGACGGACCTCGAGGAGCGCTACACCGAGCTGCGCGTGCCCGATTCGCCCACCCAGCTGGTGGGCGGCGCGGGCTTTCAGACGCACTTCGCGCCGGTGCAGCACCTCGAGCGCATGCTCAGCCTCGACAACGTCTTCAGCGCCGGGGAACTCGACGCCTGGGTGCAGCGCGCGGAGGCGCAGGCGGGCACGCCGCTCGACTACCTCTGCGAGGTGAAGATCGACGGCGTCGCCATCGACCTGGTCTACGAGGACGGGCGGCTCGTGCGGGCGGGCACCCGCGGCGACGGGCGCGTGGGCGAGGACGTCACCCTCAACGCCCGCACCATCGCGGACATCCCGCTGCAGCTCGCGCCGGCGGAGGGCTTCCCGGTGCCGGCGGTGCTCGAGGTGCGCGGCGAGGTCTTCTTCCGCCTGGAGGACTTCGAGGAGCTCAACGCGGCCCTCGTGGCCGAAGGCAAGGACCCGTTCGCCAACCCCCGCAACTGCGCGGCCGGCTCGCTGCGGCAGAAGGATCCTGCGGTGACGGCCCGCCGCCGGCTCGGCATGATCTGCCACGGCATCGGCCGCCGCGAGGGCTTCGCGCCCGAGTCGCAGTTCCACGCCTATGAGGCGCTCGCGGCGTGGGGCCTGCCCGTGTCGGCGCACACCACCCGCGTGCGGGGCGCCCAGGCGGTGCTCGACCGCGCCGCGTACTGGGCCGAGCACCGGCACGACATCGAGCACGAGATCGACGG
>CAZDSL010000687.1:0-1241 GCA_964507655.1 uncultured Mycobacteriaceae bacterium
CCCGCGCCGACGTCGAGGTGCTGCTGATAGACCGCAACAACTACCACCAGTTCAAACCCCTCAACTACCAGGTGGCGACCTCGCAGCTGGGCGTTTCCGAGGTGGGGCATCCGCTGCGTGGGATCTTCCGCCGGCACAGTTCGGTGAAGGTGGCGGTGGCCGAGGTGGTGTCGGTGGATCCGCAGGCGCGCACCGTCACGCTCGAGGACGGCACGGTGTGCACCGCGCGCATCCTGGTGCTGGGCGTGGGCGTCGACGTCGACTACTTCGGCACGCCCGGCGCGGCCGAGCACTGCTACCCGATGTACACGCTGGCCGACGCGCAATGCCTCAGCCGCCGCCTCATCGGTGAGCTCGACCGCGTGGATTCGCCGCTGGGCATGACGTCTCCGCTGGATGTGGTGATCGTCGGCGGCGGCCCCACCGGGGTGGAGCTGGCGGGCGCGATCGCCGAGAACCTGCGCGTGGTGGTGTCGGCGCACTACAAGGATGCGATCGCGCAGCGTGTGACGGTGCACCTGGTGGATCACGGCTCGGCGCTGCTCAAGCCGTTCTCGCAGGCCTCGCACGAGTACGCGCGCCGCGAACTGGAGCAGCTGGGGGTGCGGCTGCACTTCGGCACGGGCGTCACCCGCGTGACGCCGGCGGGTGTGGAGCTGTCGGACGGCAGCACCATCGACTCCGAGACCGTGGTGTGGGCGGGCGGCCAGCGGGCCCCGGCGCTGATCGCCGACTCGGCGCTGCCTTCGGGCCACGGCGGGCGCATCACCGTGGACCGCGATCTGACCGTGCCCGGCCTCGACGGCGTGTACGCGCTGGGCGATGTGGCGCTGATCCCGGCGGGCCCGGGCCCGGCGGGCGCGACGCTTCCGCAGCTGGGTTCGGTGGCGCAGCAGGCGGGCCGCCACGCGGCGCAGAACATCCTGGCCGATCTCGCGGGCCGCCCGCGCGCGCCCTTCGTCTACCGCGACAAGGGGATCATGGCGATGATCGGGCGCGGTGCCGCCGTGGCCGAGATCGGTCCGAAGCGCAGGCAGATGCAGGGGCATGTCGCCTTCCTCGCGTGGCTCGGTGTGCACGTGATGCTGCTGCCCGGCGCGTGGCAGCGGGCGGCGGCCATCGGGTCGTGGGTGACGGCGTACGGCACGTCGCTGCGGCCGCGGCGCATCAACGTGGAACCGGAGTAGCCGTCGCGCCCGGTGTGGTTGCCGTTATTGCTGTTGTGGCTGGTGGAGGGGGCG
>CAZDSL010000688.1:0-1241 GCA_964507655.1 uncultured Mycobacteriaceae bacterium
GCATCCCGGTCGAGATGCACGCCAGCGGCGAGCCCACCGTGCAGGTGGTGCTCACCCAGCTGCACGCCGGCGGAAAGTTCGACTCCGACTCGTACGCCGTCTCGGGCGGCCTGCACGGCGTGGGCGTCTCGGTGGTCAACGCGCTGTCGACCCGGCTGGAGGTGGAGATCGAGCGCGACGGTTTCACGTGGAACCAGCGCTACGACCGCTCCCTCCCCGGCCCGCTCGAAAAGGGCGCCCCGAGCGACCGCACCGGCAACACCGTGCGCTTCTGGGCCGATCCCGACATCTTCGAGACCACCGTCTACGACTTCGAGACGATCTCGCGCCGCCTGCAGGAGATGGCCTTCCTCAACAAGGGCCTCACCATCACGCTCACCGACGAGCGCGTGGCGGAGGAGGAGGTCACCGACGAGGTGGTGGGCGATGTCGCCGAGGCGCCCCGCAACGCCGCCGAGCAGGCGGAGGACGAGCAGGAGAAGGCCGCCAAGCCCAAGGTGAAGCAGCGGGTCTTCCACTACCCCGGCGGCCTCGTCGACTACGTCAAGCACATCAACCGCACCAAGCAGGCGATCCACCAGTCGATCCTCGACTTCACCGCGCGCGGCGAGGGCCACGAGGTGGAGATCGCGATGCAGTGGAACTCCGGCTACTCCGAGTCGGTGCATACGTTCGCCAACACCATCAACACGGCCGAGGGCGGCACGCACGAGGAGGGCTTCCGCTCGGCGCTCACCTCCACGGTCAACCGGTACGCTAAGGACCACAAGCTTCTCAAGGACAAGGACCCCAAGCTCTCGGGCGATGACATCCGCGAGGGCCTGGCCGCCGTGATCTCGGTGAAGGTGGGCGAGCCGCAGTTCGAGGGCCAGACGAAGACGAAGCTCGGCAACACCGAGGTGCGCTCGTTCGTGCAGAAGGCGTGCAACGAGCACCTGGAGTACTGGTTCGAGTCGAACCCGGCCGAGGCCAAGGTGATCGTCAACAAGGCGGTCTCGTCGGCGCAGGCCCGCATGGCCGCGCGCAAGGCCCGCGAGCTGGTGCGACGTAAGACGGCCACCGACATCGGCGGCCTGCCCGGCAAGCTCGCCGACTGCCGCTCCAACGACCCCGGCAAGTGCGAGGTCTACATCGTCGAGGGCGACTCGGCCGGCGGCTCCGCCAAGTCGGGCCGCGACTCGATGTACCAGGCGATCCTGCCGCTGCGCGGCAAGATCATCAACGTCGAGAAGGCCCGCATC
>CAZDSL010000689.1:0-1234 GCA_964507655.1 uncultured Mycobacteriaceae bacterium
ACCTGGGCGCCTGGGGCATCGTCGAGGCCCTGGGCTCGGGCGCCGACGTGGTGGTCACCGGCCGGGTGACGGACGCCTCGGTGATCGTGGGTCCGGCGGCCGCGCACTTCGGCTGGCAGCGCACCGACCACGACGCCATCGCCGGGGCCGTCGTCGCCGGGCACGTCATCGAGTGCGGCACGCAGGCCACCGGCGGCAACTACTCGTTCTTCCGCGAGATCAGCGACCTGTCGCGGCCCGGATTCACGATCGCGGAGATCCGGCGCGACGGGTCCGCGGTGATCACCAAGCACCCCGGCACCGCGGGCGCGGTCACCGTCGACACCGTCACCGCGCAGCTGATGTACGAGATCCAGACGGCGCGCTACGCGAACCCCGACGCCACCGCGCGGCTCGACACGATCGCGTTGGCTCAGGAGGGGCCCGACAGGGTCGCGATCTCGGGCGTGCGCGGCGAGGCCCCGCCGCCGCAGACCAAGGTCTCGCTCAACGCGCTCGGCGGCTTCCGCAACGCGATGACGTTCGTGCTCACCGGCCTCGACATCGATGCCAAGGCCGAGCTCACCCGCCGCCAGCTCGAGTCGTGGCTGCCGCAGCGCCCCGCCGAGCTGAGCTGGGAGCTCGCCCGCGTCGACCGCCCCGACGCCCCCACCCAGCAGCAGGCGAGCGCCCTGCTCACGTGCACCGTGCGCGACCCCGACCCGAACAGGGCCGGCCGTGCGTTCTCCAACGTGGCGGTCGAGATCGCGCTGGCCGGCTATCCGGGCGCCACCCTCACGTCGATGCCGGGCAGCGCCGCGCCGTACGGGGTGTTCACGCCCGGCTACGTCGACAACGCCGAGGTGCCGCACGTCGCGGTGCTCGCCGACGGCACCCGCATCGACATCCCGCCCGCGCCGGAGACCCGCGCGCTCGAGCCCGTCCCCGACCCGGCCCCGCCGGGGGGCACCCCGCGCGATGAGCCGACGGTCCGCGTCCCCCTGGGCACCGTGGCCGCCGCACGCAGCGGCGACAAGGGCGGCGACGCCAACATCGGCGTGTGGGTGCGCACCGACGAGCAGTGGGCGTGGCTCGCCCGCGCGCTCACCGTCGACGCGCTGCGCGAACTGCTGCCCGAGACGGACGGGCTGCCGATCACCCGCACCGTGCTGCCGAACCTGCGGGCCGTCAACTTCGTCATCGGCGGGATCCTCGGCGAGGGGGTCGCCTATAACGCGCGGTTCGACCCGCAGGC
>CAZDSL010000690.1:0-1228 GCA_964507655.1 uncultured Mycobacteriaceae bacterium
CCCCACCTGCCCCACCACGTGAGCAGGGCATACGCACGGCCTCGCTGTTCGCCCCCGGGGCCGGGCCGACTGCGGACGTCCTGTGCCCGGTCCGCCAGGATCAGCGACTGTCCGAGAGCGGCGAGTGTGTGGCCGTCGCCGACTGCTCGGCGGCGAATTAGTCGCGCCACCGGCCGCCCCCCGGCGCAGCGTGAGGCGGCCCGGCCCCCAGGGCCGGGCCGCCTTCGTCGCGGTGTCTGTCGGGTCAGCTGCCGAGGGGGCCGGTCAGCGATCCGAGCGATCCAAGGAAGTCCAGCGAAGCCAGGCTGCCGAGGGGACTCTGTGCCTTCTCGAGAGCGAAGGTCACGTCGTCCACGTCGTCGTCGCTGAGATCGACGGCGGCGGTCGGCGAATCAACGGTGCAGCCCTCGGGAGGGGTGACAGTGACGGTGTACCCGTCGACCGCAGGCAGGTACTGGAAGAAGAACTGGCCGGCCTCGGTGAAGTCGGCGGTGGTGGTTTCGGCGTGGTAGGTCAGGTCGTCGTTGTCGATGTCGACGGCGACGGTGACGCCATTGAGTCCGTTGCCCTCGCCGGCGGTGCAGCCGGTGACGGTGCCCCAGATGGAGTGCACGGCCACGAGGCCGACGTCGACACCCGTGATGTCGGCGTCGTCGACGGTGACGGCCGCTCCGCCCGGGTAGGGCGTGGGCCCGCAGCCTGCCGGGGCGAATGGCACCACGGTGTAGTCGCCGTCGGCGACGCCGTCGAAGGTGAAGTTCGCGCCGTCGGCGATGTTCTGCGAGTCCACGACGGTTCCGGTGGAGTCGCGGAGTTCGATCCATGCGGTGCCCCCGGGGCCGCAGTCGTTGGTGAACGTTCCCGAGACCTCATGGGTCGCGGGCGCTGCCGCGGCAATCTGGGGTGCTGCGAGCATGGCTGATGCGCCGAGCACGAGTCCGGCGAAGATGGTTTTCCTCATGGCCGGAAACGTTATGCCCATTTAGCCGCAAACGCAATAAGTTGAACATGCGACCTGATAATTCCGCTGCCACTACGAATTGAGCTGGTTCGTAATAAATTCAGCCGGTCAGCGAAAACCAACCGAAAATAGGTTTAGTTGCCAGCGGCGCAGGGTAGTCATCGCGCCGAAATGGCGGCCCGAGTCTGGGTGGTTTCGCCTTACATATGACAGCGAGCCGTCTCAGGCCTGCGTGCCGACGGTGAGGACGATCCGGTCGACTTCTTC
>CAZDSL010000691.1:0-1216 GCA_964507655.1 uncultured Mycobacteriaceae bacterium
GCGAGGCGGGCGGCGGCAGCGGGGCAGGGCTCATCGATGGCTGCCCTGGCCGCCGCGCTCGGTGTGGTTGCCGTTATTGCTGTTGTGGTTGGTGGAGGGGGCGGTCGGGTTCGGTGGGGCCGAGGAGTAGTTCGTCGGGGTGGTGGTAGTGGTTGATCTTGCCGTTGCGCTGGGGGTCGAGGAAGGCGGGCGGGTGCCAGGCGGTGCGGTGCGGGTAGGGGTCGTCGGGCCCGGTGATGGTGGTGGCCCATCGTGTGGGCCCGTCGCCGACGAGGTGGTGGTGCGCGTCGCAGGCGAAGGTGAGCCGGTGCACGTCGGTGCCGCCGCCGTCGGCCCATTCGTCGACGTGGTGGGTTTGTGCGTAGTACCCCGGGTGTGGACAGCCGGGGAAGGTACAGCCGCGGTCTTTGGCGTAGAGCACGAGGCGCTGGTCGGCGGTGGCGAGCCGCTTGGCGCGTGACAGGTGCAGCGGGCGGCCGTCGTCGTCGAAGATGGCCAGGTAGTGGTGGGCGTTCGTGGCGATGCGGAGGGCGTCGCGCATGGGCAGCACGGTGCCGCCGCCGGTGAGGGCGTGTCCGCAGGCGTTCTCGAGGTCGCTCAGGCGCATCGTGACGACGACGGTGGCGGGCAGTCCGCGGTGGGTGCCGAGCCGGCCCGAGCCGAGCAGGCGCTGCAGTCCCTCTTTGAGCGCGTCGTGGTTGCGTTGTTCCTGGGTGCGCGGGTCGGGGTGTGTGTACCGGCCGGGGGCCGGGCGGGACCGGGCGCCGGAACCAGCACCGGTGGCGGTGCTGCCGGTGGCGTCGGCGTCGCCGTTGCTGCCGCTGGCGGTGCTGCCGCTGCCGGTGGAATCGCTGCCGGTGGCGGCGGCGGTGGCGGTGCCGTTGCTGCCGCTGCCGCTGCCGGTGGCGCGGTCATCGGCGCTGTCGGCGCGGTCATCGGCGCTGTCGGTCCCGTCGGTCCCGGCGGCGTCGGCCGTATCGGCGTCACCATCCGGGTGCGCGGCGGTGCCCGCGCCGGCATCCGCGCCGGCATCCCCGTCCGCCCCGCTGCCGGCCCCGCTGCCGCTGCCGCCGCTGCTGCTGTCGCTGCCGGCCCCGCTGCTGCTGTCGGCCCCGCTGCTGCTGCTGTCGGTGCCGTCCTCGTCGGCGGCATTGTCGTTGCTGTCGGTGCCGGGCCGGGCGAGTTTGGCGAACAGCGCCTCGAGCAGGGCGCGTGT
>CAZDSL010000692.1:0-1215 GCA_964507655.1 uncultured Mycobacteriaceae bacterium
GGAGGGATCCGGGGAGCGATCGCAAATGCTATCGGCAATCTGTAAGAAGCAGACGTAACCCCACTCGTCGTTTGAGAGGTGATCATGGAAGATCTGCGGATTGGTCTGGATACGCCATCGAGCCTGGATGTGGATACCGCCGTCCGGCGCTTGGGGCCGGATGCCAAGCGGATCAAGCGCAGCTCGGATGGCTCGGTTCGAATCAAGTTCGGTAACATATTCATGTACCGGCTCCTCGGGGACCTTATACTCCCCGAAAAATTCTTCCCGTACACCGTGGTGCTGACTTCAGTGGACGGTGAAACGTCTGTACAGCTCACAAGGAGGGGGAGTTTTTCTCCCGTTCGATTGTCCGCCACGGTGAGGCAATTCGAAAAGCAGGCGAAGAAGATTTCGGAATTACTGAGGGGCTCCTGACTCGATCTTGCGTGGGTTTCCCCTCGTATCGTGGAGGTATCGCCTTTGAGGAGATGAACGGCGATGACGAGGAAGTATCGGAAATTCGACGAGGACTTCAAGCAGGGCGCGGTCCAGCTGGTGGTCGAGACGGGGAAACCGATCGCGCAGGTCGCCAGAGACCTCGGCGTGAACGAGGGCACGCTGGGCAACTGGTGTGCCAAGGCCCGCGCCGCGCGAGACGGCGGCAACGCGGGGCTCAGCGAGGACGAACGGGCCGAGCTGGTGCGGCTGCGCAAGGAGAACGTGGAGCTGCGCATGCAGCGTGATGTCCTCAAACGATCGACCGCCCTGTGGGTGCACGAGGCGATGGGCCGGTAGCCGTGGCCGGGTTCATCACCGCCTGCAGGGCCGAATACGGCATCCCGCATGCCACCGCGTGCCGGGCGCTGGGGGTGTCCGAATCCTGGTTCTACAAGTGGCGCTGCGGTGACCCGTCGCCCCGGCATGCCCGCCGCGAGCAGCTGAAGATCGCGATCGGCCGGCTGTTCGCGGCGCATCGGGGCACCTACGGGTCGCCGCGGATCACCGCGGACCTGCGCGGGGAGGGCTGGCGGGTCTCGGAGAACACCGTCGCGGCGCTGATGGCGGAACTGGGCCTGGCCGCGCGGCGCCCGCGGCGGCGCAAGCAGACCACCCGGCGGGGCCGGGGCCGGTGGCGGGCGCCGGATCTGATCGGGCGCCGGTTCGGCACCGACCGGCTGAACCACAAGTGGTACGGCGACGGCACCGAGATCGTCACCGACGAGGGCAAGCTGT
>CAZDSL010000693.1:0-1212 GCA_964507655.1 uncultured Mycobacteriaceae bacterium
GCGCACCCGCCTCCGGAGGGCGGTGCTCTATCCCCTGAGCTACGGGGGCGCGCCGGATGACCGGCGTGCCGTTCGGCAGGAACGACACTAGCGCATGCCCCCGCCGATCGGGAAACCGGCGGGTCGGCGCGCGCCGGCGCCGGCGAATCGGTGGCGGATGCCCGGCGCGCCGGGCCAGGCAATAGGATGAACACCCGTGACTCCCGCCGATCTCGCCGAACTCGTCCGCACCGCCGCCGTGTCGGTCCTCCGCGCCGCCGAGCTGGACGTTTCCGTCCTTCCCGCGGCCCTGAAGGTGGAGCGGCCGCGCAATCCCGAGCACGGCGACTACTCCAGCAACGTCGCGATGCAGATCGCCAAGCGGGTGGGGCGTCCCCCGCGCGAGCTGGCCCAGGCGATCGCGGAGGAGCTCGCCCGGACGGACGGCATCGCGGGCGCCGAGGTGGCGGGGCCCGGGTTCCTCAACATCCGGCTCGCGGCGGCCGCCCAGGGGGCCATCGTGGCGCGGGTGCTCGACAAGGGCGCCGGCTACGGCTCGACCACGCTGATGCAGGGCCGCAAGATCAACCTCGAGTTCGTCTCGGCCAACCCCACCGGCCCCATCCACCTCGGCGGCACCCGCTGGGCCGCGGTGGGCGACGCGCTGGGCCGCGTGCTGCAGGCGCAGGGCGCCGACGTCACCCGCGAGTACTACTTCAACGACCACGGCTCGCAGATCGACCGCTTCACCGACTCGCTCATCGCCGCGGCGGCGGGCGAGCCGGCGCCGGAGAACGGCTACGCGGGCCAGTACATCGCCGACATCGCCGCCGACATCGTCGCGCGCCGTCCCGAGGCGCCGGGCCTGCCCGCCGACGAGCGCGCGGAGGTCTTCCGGTCGATCGGCGTGGAGCTGATGTTCGACCACATCAAGCGCACGCTCGGCGAGTTCGGCACGCACTTCGACGTGTACTTCCACGAGAACTCGCTGTTCGAGTCGGGCGCGGTGGACCGTGCGGTGGAGCAGCTCAAGACCACCGGCAACCTCTACGAGGCCGACGGCGCCTGGTGGCTGCGCAGCAGCGACTACGGCGACGACAAGGACCGCGTCGTCATCAAGAGCGACGGCAACGCCGCCTACATCGCGGGCGACATCGCCTACCTGCGCAACAAGCGGGCCCGCGGCTTCGACCTGTGCATCTACATGCTCGGCGCCGACCACCACGGCTACAT
>CAZDSL010000694.1:0-1211 GCA_964507655.1 uncultured Mycobacteriaceae bacterium
GCTTGAAGGTGATGCCGGTGAGGTCGCGGCGCAGGATGTCGTTGCGGGTGTCGCACCCGTTGTGGCCGCCAGCGACCGAGACATTGTCGGTCCAGGCAGACCCGAACTGGTCGCGGGCGTAGCCGGTCTTGGGTGCGCGGCCCTTGATCGGGAGGGCGTCGAGCTTGGCGAGCGCCGCGTCGGCGGGTGCGGCGGCGGCCACCTCGGCCACCTCGGCGGCCGCGGCGGGTGCGGCGGTAGTCGACGGCGCGGCCGGGGCGGCACTGGCAGTGGTGGTGCTGACGGTGGTGGTGGCCGTCGCGGCGGCGGTGGTGGTCGCTGTGTCGTCGGTGCCGGTCACCGACCCGATGACGGCGAGGACGACGACCGCGCCGCCGGCGATCCACGGCCACTTCCGCCGCTTCTTCGCGGCCGGTTGTTCCTGCTCGGGCGGCATGGGCGGCTGGTACTGCGACGGGTCGTAGGGGCGGGACATTCCGGCGGGCTCCTTTGTGCGCAGTCCGGGCGGCGGCGCTCGCGTAGTTCATCAGGGGACTTCGCCGGGCTGTTACGACGGCTGTAGTTGTTGAGATAATAGGCAGGAGGTACGACAAGGCGCGGCAACGGCCGCACCTGGCGGGATGCTGCCGGGCCGACACCGGAAGCTGTGCCGATAGCGCCCGGGGCGACGGGCCCGTTCACGGACAGCCGCCGTGCGGCGCACATCGGCCGGGGTGTGTCTACGCCGCCGGAGGTACGTCGTAGACCCACCCGGCATCATCGTGGTGCGCTCGGCGGGGCCGATGATTCGTGGCGATCGGCGCCAACCGATGCAGTACGGGCAGGCTGAACACTTTCAGCCCGAGGCTGGACCGCCACAGGCCGTGCTTGGCCGCATGGTGCCAGTGCCCGAACAGCCACAGCCCCACCCCTGCGGCCAGCAGCCACAGAGTGTGCGTCGTCGCACCGTCGATCGCCATGCGGCCAAGTTCCTCGATCACGAGCAGTCCGCCACCGACACGCGCGAGCGCACCGCCGACGACCCACACCACCAGAAGCCCGAGCCCGACAAGCGCCAGGAACTCCACGATGGCCTCCCAACCATGTCGTGTTGTGTGTCGTGCGCCCTGTGTATCAGTCGCCACCGACAGGATGCGGTCACCGCCAGACGGCTAGCTGTATGAGGCCATGACGTTGGTGACACCTGCGTGGAGCTTGGTCACGGGTGGCTG
>CAZDSL010000695.1:0-1211 GCA_964507655.1 uncultured Mycobacteriaceae bacterium
TGCGGAACGGGTGCGCCAGCGGCCACGACGGGAACGTGTTGGTGGAGAAGCGCGAGTGCACCAGGCCCAGCGCGCTGTCCATGCGCGGGTCGCGCAGGTCGGCGAAGAACTCCGGCAGCTGCGGCGTGGTGAGCATGCCCTTGTAGACGAGGGTGCGCGACGACAGGCTCGGGAAGTACACCTCGGAGCCGTGCGCCACGTCGGCGTCCTGGCCGAGCTCGCGCTCGACGCGCTTGCGCACCACGTAGGCGCGGCGCTCCAGGTCGAGGCCGGTCAGCGGCGTGCCGTCGACGGCGGCGGCGCTGAGGAAGACCTGGCGGAACGACGGCATCGCGGTGCGCGCCATCGTGCCCAGGCTCGACGGGTCCACCGGCACCTCGCGCCAGCCGAGCACCGTCATGGACTCCTCGGCGGCGATCGCGTCGATGCCGGCGACGGCGGCATCGGCCTGCGCCGGATCGGACGGCAGGAACGCGATGCCGGTGGCGTACTCGCCCGCGGGCGGCAGCGCGACACCGGCGACCTCGCGCAGCAGCGCGTCCGGCACCTGGATGAGGATGCCGGCGCCGTCGCCGCTGGTGGCCTCGGCGCCCGCGGCCCCGCGGTGCTCCAGGTTGGCGAGTGCGGTCAGGGCCTTGTCGACGATGCCGCGGCTGCGGCGGCCGTGCATGTCGACGACGAACGCGACACCGCAGGCATCGTGTTCGTTCGCCGGGTCGTACAGGCCGGTGGGTCCGGGCTGCAGTCTCATCGTCGTTCCCTTCTCGCTGCGTACTGGGGTTTCAGCGGGTCAGGTGGACGGCGCGCGAGAGAGGACTCCAGCGGGCTGGTCACCGGGGCACAACACCCGGGGACGGGGGAACCTCATCACGGTAAGAAGATGGAATGGCACACTCGTCCGGCCGCGCGCGGAGAATGCGCGCCGACCACCGACCCCACTGGGCGACGTTGACCAGTGTGCTGGCCCACCGCTGCGGAGGCATGCACCCGGCGCTGTCATAGAGCCGGGACATCACCGATGCGGGGTGATGACATGCCTTGCGGTAGGGCCGTCACTAGTGTAGCAGCGGCTACGCGCGCAATCGCAAATCGCGGGGCTGTGATCTGCGGCGGGCTGGGCGGGGGGGTGGGCCTCTGCGGGGGGTGGGCCTCTGCGGGGGGCTCCGCCCGATCCGAGCACCGCCTCCCCGGCCAGCCACGCCCGCCGGCCC
>CAZDSL010000696.1:0-1206 GCA_964507655.1 uncultured Mycobacteriaceae bacterium
TGCCGGCGCCCTGGGCCAGGTCCGGCTTGCCGCCGCCGCGGCCGCCGATCTTCGGCGCGAACGACTTGACCAGATCCCCCGCCTTGAGGCCCGCGTCGCGCGCCGCCGCCGAGGTCGCGACCACGAACGGCACCTTGCCCGCGTCGTCGCCGAAGAGCACCACCACCGCGGCCGCGTCGCCGAGGCGCCCGCGCACGTCGCCCGCAAGGGTGCGCAGCGCGTTGCCGGACACGCCCGCCGGCGCCGGCGCCGCGACGAGCAGCACGCCGCCCACCCGCTCGGCCTTCTCGGCCAGGGGCCCGGCGGCCGCGGCGAGCGACGCCGTCTTGGCCTTCTCGACCTCGCGCTCGGCCGTCTTGAGCCGCTCCACCAGGCCGGCGACCTTGCCGGGTACATCCTCGGAGGGCACCTTGAGCAGCGTCGCCACGCCGTGCAGCAGCGCCCGCTCGCGCGCGAGGTACTGCATCGAATCGGTGCCCACGAACGCCTCGATGCGCCGCACGCCCGAGCCCACCGACGACTCGCCCAGCACCGTGATGGGGCCGATCTGCGAGGAGTGCGCCACGTGCGTGCCGCCGCACAGCTCCATGGAGAACGGGCCGCCGATCTCGACCACGCGGACCTGGTCGCCGTAGTTCTCGCCGAACAGCGCCAGCGCGCCCATCTCCTTGGCGCGGTCGAGCGACGTCTCGATGGTATTGACGGTGTGGTCGGCGGCCACCGCGGCGTTGGAGACGTCCTCGATCTCCTGGCGCACCGCCTCCGGCAGCCCGCCCTGCCAGTGGAAATCGAACCGCAGGTAGCCGGGCTTGTTCAGCGAGCCGGCCTGCACGGCGTTGGGGCCCAGCACCCGGCGCAGCGCGCCGTGCACCATGTGCGTGCCCGAGTGCCCCTGCGTGGCCCCGTGCCGCCACGCGCCGTCGACCTGCGCGAGCACGGCGTCGCCCTCGGTGACCTGGCCGCGCTCGACGGTGACCTTGTGCACCCACAGCTTCTTGGCGATCTTCTGCACGTCGTTGACGACGAGGCGGGTGCCGTCGGCGGTGATGACGCCGGCGTCGGCGATCTGGCCGCCCGCCTCGGCGTAGAGCGGGCTGCGGTCGAGGATCACCTCGACGTCCTGGCCGGCCGTGGCGGTGGGGACGCGCACCCCGTCGCGCACCAGCGCCAGCACGGTGGCCTCGGTGTTGAGCTCGTCGAAGCCGG
>CAZDSL010000697.1:0-1201 GCA_964507655.1 uncultured Mycobacteriaceae bacterium
GGCCCCCATTCTCCCGCCGCGATTCCTGTGAAGATCGTCACTGGCCGGGCCGGTTTTCCGCCCCGCCGCGGCCCTTGCGCCAGCCCCGACGCCCCCGCTCCCGACCCGCCCCCGCGCGAGCGGCCGGCGCGCCGTGGCGCGGGGCTTCCGCAGGCCAGGGCCGCAATCGCCTTACCGCGCGGTAACTTTTGGTGAACACGACTATTGACGCCGCGCCGACCCCGCCTTCGCAAAATTTGCCAACGCCGGAGGAAAGCTGGCGAAAGTTGGCAACTGCAAGCCCTGGACCAGCGGGTTTGATCTGTGCCATGGTTTATGGCGTACAGGCCAGTGCCGGTGCGGGATGCAAGCAACGGTGCAAACCAAGCACTTGTTCACGCATCCCGCGCTTCCCCGATCACCCCGGGGTGGCTCGCCGGATCGGCCGGACGCATGGAACGGCCCGCGGTATCGGAGAACCCCCGATGCCGACGACCACCCGCCACCGCGGGCGCAGCCGGTCCACCGCCGCGGGGCGCCCCGGACGAGCCCCCGCATCGCCGATCCCGGCAGCGCACAACAGTGAAGATTCGAAGAGCAGGAGCCTCGATGTCGAACGTCGGAAAAGCACGTACCGCCGCGGAGATCCAGAAGGACTGGGACGAGAACCCGCGCTGGAAGGACGTGACGCGCAACTACACGGCCGAGCAGGTCGCCGAGCTGCAGGGCACCGTCGTCGAGGAGCACACCCTCGCCCGCCGCGGCGCCGAGGTCCTGTGGGACCTCATCCACAAGGAGGACTTCGTCAACGCGCTCGGCGCGCTGACGGGCAACCAGGCCGTCCAGCAGATCCGCGCCGGCCTCAAGGCCGTCTACCTGTCGGGCTGGCAGGTCGCCGGTGACGCCAACCTGGCGGGCGAGACCTACCCCGACCAGAGCCTCTACCCGGCCAACTCGGTGCCCACCGTGGTCCGCCGCATCAACAACGCGCTGCTGCGCGCCGACGAGATCGCCCGCGTCGAGGGCGACACCTCCGTCGAGAACTGGCTCGCCCCGATCGTCGCCGACGCCGAGGCCGGCTTCGGCGGCGCGCTCAACGCCTACGAGCTGCAGAAGAACATGATCCGCGCCGGCGCGGCGGGCGTGCACTGGGAGGACCAGCTCGCGTCCGAGAAGAAGTGCGGCCACCTGGGCGGCAAGGTGCTCATCCCCACCCAGCAGC
>CAZDSL010000698.1:0-1200 GCA_964507655.1 uncultured Mycobacteriaceae bacterium
CCGCGCCGCAGCGTCCTGCCCGGCGGGCGCCGCGGTGCCGGGCGGATCCTCCGGGCCGCCGGCCGGGGCGGCCACGCGGTGCGGCACCCGCGGCCAGTACACGCGCCGCCCGCACAGCAGCAGCATCGCGGGCAGGAGCGTCATGGTGGCCAGCAGCGAACCGACGATGCCCACGGCCGCGATGGGCCCCAGGCTGCGGTTGGACTGCAGGCTCGACAGCAGCATGCACAGCAGGCCCAGGATCACGGTGCCCGCCGAGGCGGCGACGGGCTCGATGGTGGCCCGCCAGGCGCGGCGCATCGCCACGGCGCCGTCGGCGGCATGGCCGAGCTCCTCGCGGTAGCGCGCCGCCAGCAGCAGCGCGTAGTCGGTGGCCGCGCCGAACACGAGGATGAACATGATCCCCTGGCTCTGCGCGTCGATGCTCACCACGCCGGCGCGCACCAGCCCGTACACCACCAGCGACGAGGCGGCCAGCGCCCCGACCGCCGAGAGCAGCACGATCACCGGCAGCAGCGGGCTGCGGTAGACGATCACCAGGATCACGAGCACCACCGTGCCCGCCACCACCAGCAGCATCCCGTCGATGCCGGCGATCGCGGCGGTGAAGTCGGCCACCATTCCGGCCTGGCCGCCGATGTGCACGCTCAGCCCCTGCGGGGCGCCCTCAGCGAGCGAGGCGCGCAGCCGGTCGACCTCGCCGGCCAACCGGTCGTCGGGCACCACCGGGAGCCCGCCCACCAGCGCGCGGCCGTCGACCGAGGTGAGCGGGCCGACGACCTGCGCGCCGAACGATCCGGTGCCGGCCACCGCGCGCAGCCGCCGCGCCAGGAAGGCGGCGTCCGCCGGGGTGACCCCCGAGTCGCGCTCGGCGACCACCGCCGCCGACGCCGTGTCGGCGCCGCCCATCCGCGCGATCCGGTCGAGCACGTGCGTCGACTCGGCGGACGCGGGCAGCCAGGCGGCGTTGTCGTTCTGCTGGAGGCCGGAGAGCCCGCCGATCGCCGGGCCGCCGGCGCCGGCCAGCACCACCCACACCACCAGCACCAGCGCGGGCAACAGCACGCGCCGCGGCACCCGCGCCGGGCCGGTGGGCTTCGTCACACGCCGACTCTAACGCCGCGGGCCGCCGGGGGGGACCGGGCCGCGCACTTCGTGCGCAGCGGCGGGGTGGGGCGCCCGAGCAAGAAGTACGTCCTG
>CAZDSL010000699.1:0-1199 GCA_964507655.1 uncultured Mycobacteriaceae bacterium
GCGCGGCGGCAGGCCGTCCAGCGGCAGCCGGTCGGCCGCGAGGGGCGTCGCCGCGAGCACCTCGGCCGCCGCCTCGCGCACCCGCGCGCCGCGCCCTGCGCCGGAGAAGGTGATGAGGTCGGCGGCCACCGGCGAGACCTCCTGCAACCCGTCGGCCAGCACGGCGTGCAGGGTGACCTCGCCGTGCCGACTGACCGAGAGGACGTCGCCCACCCGCGCCCCGGCCGCCGGATACGGCGGCGCGGTGCCCGCGCCGTCGATCGCCGGCGCCGTCAGCGCGGGCCCCTCCGGCAGCGCCGCCACCAGCCCCGCCGACACCCGCTGCGGCTGCGCCCCGGCCAGGCCCAGCGCACGCACGACGGCCGGGTCGGCAAGGTCGACGGCGTGGCGGTGCCCCTCGCGCAGCACGAAGTCCGCGTCCCCGTCCGTGACGAGCACGGCGTCGTCGCCGGACACCACGGCCCCGGCCCCGTCGCCATGGTCCGCCGCTCCCGCCGCGACGACGGTGCGCGCGACAGCGCCGTGGTCGAGCACGTCGCACACCGTCCAGGGCCCCGGCACCAGCGCGCCCCCGCCCGGGATCCGCTGCGGCGCGCCGGGGATGCCGACCAGCGGGCCGCGGGGAAGACCGGGCAGGCGGCCGTCGGGCACGCGCAGCGGATCCTGCGCCGCGCCCGCCACCAGCCGTGCCGACGCGAGGTTGAGCGCGGGATGCAGCACCTCGGCGCCGTCGCGCTCGGCGCGCACCCGCACGTACAGCGCACCGCTGTCCTGGGCGAGGAGGATGTCGGCGCCGGAGGTGTCGGGCGCCGGGCTGAGCCATGCGGCGATGCCGAACCCTGCCAGGATCAGCGCGCCCAGCACGGCGCCCACCGACAGCGCCCGCGGCGCGCTGCGCAGCGGCTCGTGCAGCATGCGCACGTCGCGGCGCACCAGCGCGTGCTCCATGCGGCGGATGATGAAGCGATAGCCGCTGACCTGCGGCCTGGTAGTCAATGGCGCGGGCATGGCACCCCCCGGTTCTCGCGCTCCCCCGCCGCGGACACTACCGTAGGCACCGTCCGGGCAGGGGCCGGGCGCGTGCGGGGGGACGACCGGGGGGTTGAACACCATGGGGGTTTCGCAGACGAGCGCCGTCGTGGCGGCGGAGGCGGCGTGCGCCGCGGGGGCGGCGGCCGCGCTGGCCGCGGGGCTGCCGC
>CAZDSL010000700.1:0-1192 GCA_964507655.1 uncultured Mycobacteriaceae bacterium
CGCGCCGACTACGGGGGCGGCGGCGGGGGCGCGGATCTGGCGGCGGCGGGCGCCGTGCTCAGCCCCGTGCTGCGGGCGGGCCAGGTGCGGGTGCTGCTGGCGGCGCTGCTCGACGCGGGAGCCGGCCCGGCGGCGGTGGTGCGCGCCTTCGGGCCGTAGCGGCTCAGCCGGCGAACCCGTGCCGGCACTCCTCCACGTACGCATCGAAGTCCCAGGCGGACAGGAACGCGCGCGCCGCCTCCGACCCGCTGGCGTACAGCGCGTCCACCTGGCCGCGGGTGATCTCGAAGTCGATGGGGCTCACCGATTCGGAGGGCACGAACACGGTGCGCCGGACGGTGCACGGATCGTCCAGGTAGGCCGTGTCCTGGTTGCTCAGCAGCGTGCCCAGCGCGGCGAGCGCGATCGACAGCGGGCCGCGCACCGCGCGCGTGGGCGGCACCAGCCCCGGCTTGGCGCTGAGCCGGATGCCGAACGTGGGCCAGCGCGGGTCGGCGCTGTTGGGCCGGTCGAACAGCTCGATGGGGAAATCGGAGATCAGCCCGCCGTCCACCCACGTGGCCCCCGACACGCGCACGGGCTGGAACAGGAACGGGATGGCCGCCGACGCGCGCACCGCCTTCGCCACCGGGAACTCGTCCGGGTCCTGCTTGTAGGCGGGCAGGTCCCACGGGATGCGCACCAGCCGGCGGCGCGACAGGTCGCTGGCGGTGATCACGAGCGCCCAGGAGTACTTGGCGACGTCTTCGCCGGGGGCGTCGGGGGGATCGAGGCGCAGGTCGCCGAAGGTGCGCACGCCCAGATCGGCCAGCACCCCGGCCACGTACGTCTCCAGGTGGCGGCCCTCGTAGATGCCGTCGGCGGCGAACAGGGAGAGCATCGACCCCACCAGCGGCACCCGGCCGAGCAGGGAGGCGTCGCGGAACTTCGTGTAGTCGATCGAGTCGACGATCTCGTGCAGGCGTGTCAGCGGCTCGCCCGCCTTCTGCAGCGCGGCCGTGAACGCCGCGACGATCGACCCCGCGCTCGACCCGGCCACCCGGGGGAACGTGTAGCCGGCCTGGGCGAGCACGTCCACCGCGCCCACCAGCCCGATCCCGCGCACGCCGCCGCCCTCGCAGACGAGGTCGGCCTTCAGCTCCGCAGCCATCGCCCACACCTCCTGGTGTCGACGGTAGGCCCCCGCACCGAC
>CAZDSL010000701.1:0-1192 GCA_964507655.1 uncultured Mycobacteriaceae bacterium
GGCTGCCGGTGCGTTCCGGGGACGGCGCGCCCGACCCGTGGCGCGGCGTGTGGGATCCGCCCTGCGAGGCGGCGACGCTCTCGGTGGCGGTGCGGCGCGCCCGGGCGGACGGCGCCGTGCGGGTGGGCGCGCTCGTCCGGTACACCGCCGCGGCACCCGTCGCCGCGCCCGCCTCTGCGGCCGCGCGGCCGCTCGACGGCGCCCAGGCCGACGCGCTGTGGGCGACGGTGCCGCGCGGCTCCGGGCGGCTCGACGCCGTGTCGCGTCCGAGGACGGTGACGGTGGACGACGCGCGGGGGCTGCGAATCGGCACCGGCCCGCACGGTCAGCTGATCGGCGGCGCCGACGACGGGCGGGCCGTGCTGGCGACGCTGACGGGCCCCGGCATCGCGTCCGCCGAGGTGGCGGGCGAGGCGTACGTCGCGCGGCAGGCCGTGCTGCGCGCGCTCGCCACGGGCGCGCGGATCCTGGTGATCTCCGATCGTCCCGGCGAGTGGCGGCACCTGGAATCGGCGATCGGCGACCCGGCCACGCTGCGGGTGGACTCGGGAGGGGTGACACCGTCGGGCACCGCGACGCCGCCGGGCGTCGCGCTCGGCCCCGGGGAGATCGGCGGCTACGGCGTGGTCGTGCTCGACCTGGTGACCCCGCGCGGGCCGCTGCCGGCCGTGCCGGCCGACGCGACAGTGCTCACCGTGGTGCTGCGGCCCACGGGCGCGCCCGTCGACGCGCTGCTCGAGCAGGACCCGGCCGACCCGTCCACCCTGCACGTCACCATTCACGGCGCGCGCTCCGCGGCGGCGCTGGTGTCGGTGCCCGAGGAGTCGCCGCTGATCGGGCGGCCGCGGGAGGGGTGAGCGCAGCAGGGGTGAGCGCCGACCGAGCGGGGGCTCAGGACCGGCGCGCGGACGCCTCCTCGCCCGCCAGCGCATCGAGCGCGTCGACGCCGCGCGCCAGCCGCCCGGCGCCGGCCGGGCCGAACGTCACCCACAGGCGCCCGTCCGGGGCGCGGCGCGGGGTGGCGATCATCCTGCCGTGCGGGCAGTCGTAGACGACCATCGCCGCGGGCGTGTGCTCCTCCACGCCGCCCCGGCGGGTCACCCGCACCACCTCCGTCCACGCCGTGGCCGACGCGAGCACGCCCGCCACCGCCTCGGCGTCCGCGGGCGCGACACCAGCGCTGCGCCCGCCT
>CAZDSL010000702.1:0-1188 GCA_964507655.1 uncultured Mycobacteriaceae bacterium
CGGACGGTTCCGCAACTCGGAGCCGTCCACCGCGTTCGACCTGTCCCGGGCGCGGGACGGGATCGCGCAGATGCGCGGCCGCGGCGCGCGCGGGGCCCCCGCGCGGCCGGTCCCGGTGCTGCCGGTGGACGGCGACGGGGCGGCGCCGCTCGGGGCGACCTGGCTGGGCCATGCCACGGTGCTCTTCGAGATCGACGGCGCGCGGGTGCTCGTCGACCCGGTCTTCGGGGAGCGCTGCTCGCCGTCGCGCTGGATCGGCCCCCGCCGCCTGCACCGCCCGCCCGTCGACGCGGCGGGCCTGCCGCCGATCGACGCGGTGCTGATCTCGCACGACCACTACGACCACCTCGAGCGGACGACGATGCTCGCGCTCGCCCGACGGCACGCGTGCACCTTCGTGGTGCCCACCGGCATCGCCGCGCATCTGCGCGGATGGGGGGTGCCCGCCGGTCGGATCGTCGAGCTCGGCTGGGGCGGCGAGGCCACGGTGGCCGGGCTGCGCGTCGTGTGCGCCGAGGTGCGCCACTTCTCGGGCCGCGGGCTGCGCCGCGACGGCACGCAGTGGGCCGGGTGGTGCGTGCTCGGCCCGCGCCACCGCGCGTACTTCGGCGGCGACAGCGGCTACACCGCGGCGTTCGCCGCGACCGGCCGGCGGCACGGCCCGTTCGATCTCACGGTCCTGCCCGTGGGGGCGTACTCGACGATGTGGCCCGACGTGCACATGACCCCGGAGGAGTCCGTGCGCGCCTGCGCCGACCTCAACCCCGGCAACGGCGCACCGCTGCTGCTGCCGGTGCACTGGGCCACCTTCGACCTGGCGCCGCACGATTGGGCCGAGCCCGTCGAGCGGCTGCTCGCCGCGGCCGGGGCGGGCGCGCGCGTACTCACCCCGGTGCCGGGCCAGCGCGTGATCGTCGCGACCGACGGGACGGCCGACGAGACCGCCGACGAGTCGGCCGACGGAGCCGCCGGCGGGGCGGAGGCGGCCATGGTGCGCTGGTGGCGCACCCGCGACGGGGCGGCGGGCGGCGACGCTGGCTAGTGTGGCGGTGTGCCAGTCGACGAGACGCCCACCGCAGGCCGCGCAGCCATCGACCCCGCATCCGCCGATCCCGTCGGCGCCGCGCCCGGCACGGCGGCGGGCGCCGACGGCGCGAGCGTGAACGGCGCCCCGGGCGGGGCGGCCGC
>CAZDSL010000703.1:0-1186 GCA_964507655.1 uncultured Mycobacteriaceae bacterium
TCGCCGGCGGCGCCGAAGACCGCGACCGCATTCGGGTCGGTACCGGTGGTGAAGCGGGACTGGTACTGGATGCCGCCGTGGCCGGCGGCGAGGAAGGCGGCGGCCCACTGCCGCGGCACCTCGTAGGGGGTGATGGTGCACAGTTCGCGGGTGAGCCCGAACCGAACGGCGTCACGGCTGCAGGTGTCCGCGACGGTGATCGGCCGGGGCAGCCGCAGCGCGGACAGCACGCGGTCGGCCGCGAACTGCGCGGTGATGACCTGCCCGGCGGCGAGGGCGCTGCCGATGGTCTCGCGCACCGCGGTCTGCTCGTCATAGCCGAGGTAGCAGGTGCCGTGCGGCTCCGGCAGGTCGAACCGGCCGCCGTCCGACGAGAACCACCACGGCCCGAGACCGCGGCGGTGCCCGCGCCATAGCGGCGTGCTCGCAGTGAGTGTGGCGGATGGAAAGCCGGTGAGGTCCTGGTGTCCGGGGGAGGCGAGGGCGGGGTGGTCCCGGCTCACGCGGCCCACCGGGCGGCGTCGGCGCGGGCGGCGGCGACGGCCGGGGACGGGTCGCGGCCGGCGGTCAGCCAGTCGGCGGCGCTCTGCCGGTCGAGTGCGGGATTGGGCGCGGTCAGCCAGAGGATCGCCGTCCACGGGTCGGCGTGCTCGCGCAGGATCCGCCAGGTCGGCAGCAGCGCCGGGTGCACGTGGGCGTCCGCGGTGAACTGCCAGGCCGGGTAGACGCGGGTGCCGCCGTCGAGCTGGGCGGCGATGAGCTTGCCTGCGCGCACGCGCTTGTCGATCGCCTGGCGGCTGATGCCGAGCCAGGCCTGCAACCCGGCGGTGTCGTAGAAGGGGCCTGCCGCCTGGTCGAACGGATGCAGTTGGAGGGCCGGCACCGCGGCGATCATGCGGCCGGCCACATCGCGAGCGTCGAGGGCGCGCGCGGTCTCGGCCGAGACGGCGATACGGTCGATGTAGTCGTCCATGTGCCGGCGCAGTTCCTGTTTGAACTCGTCGACGGTGCGGTCCTGGTGGCCGTGCTCGATCGTGTCCACGTTGCCCATCTCCCCGTGCGTCAACCACGTCAACCATCAGGATACGCGGGGGATGCGTGTCGCCGGGTCGCAACACCGACGGTCGCCTCCGCCTCGCAGACGGTCCCGCGGTGCCGGCGGGGTGGGGAACGCCGCGCCGGCATC
>CAZDSL010000704.1:0-1183 GCA_964507655.1 uncultured Mycobacteriaceae bacterium
GCGCCGGCCGCGGCTCACAGCCCCGCGGCCACGTCGGCGGCGGCCACCTGCACCACGCCGTCGACCACACGCACCTCGTGGACGGGCAGCCGGACCGCGGGATCGTCCAGGCACCGGCCGTCGACCAGCGAGTACACCTGCTTGAGCAGCGGCGACGCCAGCGTCGGCTCGCCCTCGCGGTCGCCGACGATGCCGCGCGACATCACCGCGGCGCGCCCGACGGGGTCGATGTTGCCGACGGCCCGCAGAGTGCCGTCGTCGAGCAGGAACAGCGCGGCCTGCGCGCCTCCCCGCAGCAGCACCGCCACCCCCCGCCCCGGCAGCAGCCGGGGCAGGGTGCAGGCGGAGGTCCACCGGGCGTCGCGGTGCGGGGCGGCGGGCCGGGTGCCGACGGGGGCCGGGGTGGCCGCCGCCGCGGGCGGGAGAACGGTAGCGCCGGTGGACTTCATTGTGGAATCCCTTCTCGAACACCATCTTCCGGTTACAGGAACAACGCTATGGGCGGTGCGTTTCGGCTCCGTTACGTGCGCGTTGGCATTCGGTAAGCGTTCAGTTTCCGGGGAACGCGGGCATCCCCATGAGCACGGGCACCTTGCGCGCGCCCGACTCGTCGAAGGCCACGGTGGGATCCGCCTCGTCGGGCGCGTTGACGAACGACACGAACCGGGCGAGGGCGTCGGGGTCGTCGAGCACGGCGGCCCACTCGTCGCGGTAGCCGGCGACGTGCGCGTCCATGGCCGCGTCGAGCTCGTCGGCGATGCCCAGGGAGTCGTCGCACACCACCTCCCGCACGTGGTCGAGCCCGCCGTCGATCTCCTCGATCCAGCGCGCGGTGCGCTGCAGGCGGTCGGCGGTGCGGATGTAGAACATGAGGAAACGGTCGATGTAGCGGATGAGCGTGTCGTCGTCGAGGCCGGCGGCGAGCTGGCGGGCGTGGGCGGGAGTCTGCCCGCCGTTGCCGCCGACGTACAGGTTCCAGCCGGATTCGGCGGCGATGACGCCGACGTCCTTGCCGCGCGCCTCGGCGCACTCGCGTGCGCAGCCGGAGACGCCCAGCTTGAGCTTGTGCGGCGAGCGCAGACCCCGGTAGCGCAGTTCCAGGCGCACCGCCATGGCCATCGAATCCTGTACGCCGTAGCGGCACCACGACGAGCCGACGCAGCTCTTCACCGTGCGCAGCGAC
>CAZDSL010000705.1:0-1180 GCA_964507655.1 uncultured Mycobacteriaceae bacterium
CCCATGCTCACGCCGCCCGAGGTGATCACCAGGTCGGCATCGGAGGCGCGCAGCACGGCGAGGAACTCCTCGGTGTCGTCGGCGACGAAGTGCGCCTGCTCGGCCTCGGCTCCGGCCTCGCGGGCGGCGGCGGCCAGCATCACGCCGTTGGACTCGTGGATCTGCCCCGGCGCCAGCGCACGCCCGGGCTCGACCAGCTCGCTGCCGGTGGAGAGCACCAGCACCTTCAGCGCGGGCACCACGGGGGCGGTGGGGAGCCCCAGCGCCGAGAGCAGCCCCAGCTGGGCGGGGCCGAGCGCCGTGCCGGCCGGCAGCGCGAGGGTGCCGGCGGTGACGTCGCTGCCGGCGGGGCGGATGTGGGCGCCGGGGCGCGGTGCGGCGTGCACGGCCACGCGGGCGGGCGCGCCGCCGTCGGTTCCGGGCTCGGCGACGGAGGTGGCCTCGACGGGGACGATCGCGTCGGCGCCGGCGGGCACGGGCGAGCCGGTCATGATGCGGTGCGCGGTGCCGGGGGCCAGCGGCGGGGTGTCGGTGCGGCCGGCAGGGATGTCCTCCGCCACGGGCAGCACCACGGGGGCGTCGTCGGTGGCGGCGGCCGTCTCGGCGGCGCGCACCGCGTAGCCGTCCATCGCCGAGTTGTCGAAGCCGGGCAGGGGACGCGACGCCGTGACGTCCCGTGCCAGCGCCCGGCCCGCGGCCCGGGACAGCGGGGCGTCGGCGACGGCGGTGGACCGGGGGAGGAGCGCCGCGACGACGGCGCGGTGCTCGGCAACGGTGCGCATGCCGTCATTGTGCAGCACCGGAGGGGGCGGGCCTTGCCGCGCCGCACGCGCGGGGCTAATTTTATCTGGCAAGTTCCGGTATTAATGGCGGGCGGCCCCGGCCCCCGCACGAGCAGTCGCGGCGGCGCAGGCCGTCCGCCGCGAGGGAGAGGACACCGCATGGCAGCAGAGGACACGATCCTGGACGTGCGCACCGAGCCGCCGGCCCGGCGTCACGAGCTGATCTTCGAGAACTACGGCGCGTGCGGCGCGGGGCAGAGCTTCGTGCTGGTCAACGACCACGACCCGAAGCCGCTCTACTACCAGTTCGAGGCCGAGCACAAGGGCGACTTCACCTGGGAGTACCTGGAGCAGGGGCCGGAGACCTGGCGCGTGCGCATCGGCCGCCCCTGACGGCA
>CAZDSL010000706.1:0-1176 GCA_964507655.1 uncultured Mycobacteriaceae bacterium
CCGCGTCGGGGTCGCGGCAGCAGAGCACCGTGCTCGACCAGTCGACGGTCACCGACACCGAGGTCGCCGCGAAGCTGGGGCTCGACGACGCGACGTTCTTCTACCTCTCCCGCGTGCGATGGGCCGACGAGAGCCCGATCGCGATCGACGAGATCTGGAGTCCGATCTCGGTTGCCGAACCACTGCTCACGGTCGACTTTCGCGACACAGCGTTCTACAGGGAGCTGCGCGATCGCTGCCGAGTGACGATCAGCGGCGGCGAAGAGGAGCTTCAGGCGACGACCGCCACGCAGTCGCAAGCCACTCTGCTGGAGTGCCAACCGGGCGACGCTCTTCTGCACATCACGCGCATTGCCTACGATGACGCGCAGAACGTCGAGTTCCGTCGCACCAACATCGTGGGCAGTCGCTTCACGGTGACCACCCCGTTTGCGACACGTGATGCGAACAGGACTCATGTGTGATCTAGGATACATCTTGTATCCTAGATATTCCGCATGCTCCGATACAGCGGAGTCACCACTGATCCAGATTCGAAGAGGTCATGATCCACAGACCGCAGACCGCGCTTCCGCCGAGCGGCGACGCCTCCTCCGCCATACAGAAGCGCACGGTCGGTGTGCTCGTCTTCATGCAGGTGGTCGGGACCGTGGGCGTCGGGGTCGCTCCGTCGATCGGTGTGCTGCTCGCCGGTGAGGTGACGCAGAACGAGGCCTGGGCCGGGCTCGCCCGCACCGCGAGCACGCTTGGCGCCGCTCTCCTGGGGCTTCCGCTCGGCAGCCTTGCCGCACGCTTCGGGCGCCGGTTCGCACTTTCGAGCGGGTGGTGGGTCGCCGCCATCGGCAGCGCTCTCTTGGTCTTCGCAGCGCAGTGGAACCTCGTCGTCCCCCTGTTCGTCGGCCTCCTTCTCATCGGTGCAGGCTCCGCTGTGAGCCTGCAGGCGCGCTTCGCCGCGACCGACCTTGCGGCACCGCAGCACCGCGGAAAGTCGCTCGCCCTCATCGTCTGGGTCGGCACGATCGGCTCGGTGCTCGGCCCGAACCTCGGGGGCCCCGGCGAGGTGATCGCCGCGCACACGAGCCTCACCGTCTACGCGGGCGCCTTCCTCATCGCCGCGATCTGCCTGGCTGCGGCCGGAGTCATCGTGTTCGCGCTTCTCCGACCCGACCCGCTTCT
>CAZDSL010000707.1:0-1174 GCA_964507655.1 uncultured Mycobacteriaceae bacterium
GCCGCCTAAGTAAATCGGCCGCCGCGTGCAGCAACACGCGACGGCCCTGAGAAATCCACTCACAGGAAGGGTATCAAAAATGAAGCGTTTCATCCCCCTCGTCGCGGCCGGGCTGATGCTCGCGGGCTGCGCGGCGTCCCCCGAACCGGCGTCACCGTCGACCGTCACCGAGACCGTCACAACCACAGAGACGGTCACGTCCACCCCGCCGCCCGCTGATGTGACACCGGCGGCGTGCATCGACGCACTGGACCGGGCCAACGACATCTTCGCGCTGGCGCAGGAGGGCTTCTCGGCAGCGTCGGACGGCTTCTACGCGGCTTCCATGTTCGACATCGACGGCCTCGATGCGTCGTCGGCCCACATGGAGACGGTGGCCGGCCAGATCGGCGACGCGGCGCCCGGTTTCAAGGCTGCACGCGACGAGTGCCTGGTAGGTGCCCGATGACGCCGCGCGCACCACGATTCGGCGCGCGACGTCGACTCACGTCAGAGCATGACTACTCGTGCACCGGTGTCCGCTGGGTTCATCCGTTGCCGTGGTGTGTCGGCGCACCTGTGTTGTCGATCTGCACTGGCTGCACCGCTGTTCGTCGTATCGACGGTGACCGGATCCGTTTGGTCGCTGGTGGGCCGTCCGTGGCGGGTACCCGATGAGCGCCGACACGTACGGCCGTCACCACCGTCACCCCGGCCCGTTCTCGGCGTCGACATCGGCAATGGTTCGCGCCGCTCAGATGTGGCGTAGTCGCGACCTGACCGGACAGCACCGGCCGGAGGTGCGCCGCCTGGTGTCTCTCGGCGTGATGCGCGACGACCTGTTCGACATCGCCGCCACCGAAATGCTGGTGCGGCCATGAGTCTGGAAATATCGGTCGGCCGCTACGAGACCTCCGCACCCCTGCCGGACCCCATGAACATCAACATCAGGTGCACCGGCCCCGATGAGTACGTGATCAAGCTCGACAACTTCCTGTTGTACGCGTCGTTCGTGAACCTTGCTGGCTTGCAAGCGAAATTGACGAAGGCGATGGATGAGGTCGCCGAACTGCGGAAGGAGTCGGCGTGAGCCTGAAGTTCAACGAGAGGGCGCACGCCTACTGGCTCGACGGCAAGAGAGTTCCGGGCGTGACATCGCTGCTGGGCAAGGGACTTCCGAAGCCGGCCATCCCGT
>CAZDSL010000708.1:0-1170 GCA_964507655.1 uncultured Mycobacteriaceae bacterium
TCATCTGGCCGCTGCTGGCCGGCATGGCCAAGTCCAAGTACTACCTGCTCACCGGCGAGATGGTCACCGGCGCCGAGGCCGAGCGCATCGGCCTCGTCTCCAAGGCCCTGCCGCGCGAGGAGGTGCTGGAGGAGGCGCTGCGCGTCGCGGACGTCATGGCCACCGGCGCGCAGCAGGCGATCCGCCTGACGAAGCGCTCCATCAACGGCTGGATCCGCAACGCCCGGCCCATCTTCGACCAGTCGGCCGCCTACGAGATGCTCTGCTTCATGGCGCCCGACGTGGTCGAGGGCCACACCGCCCTGCGTGAGAAGCGCGCCCCGCGGTTCCCGTCCGCGGCCGACACCGCGGAGGCGAACCGATGAGCGGCACGGATCTGGCCGTCGTCACCGGCGCGGGCTCCGGCATCGGCCGCGCCATCGCCCTCGAGCTCGCCGGCCGCGGGGTGCGCGTCGTCGCCGCCGACCTCGACGAGGCGGGCGCCGCGCAGACGGCCGAGCGCTTCCCCGACCTCATCACCGTGCTCGGCGTCGACATCGCCGACCGCGCCCGCGTCGACACCCTGCGCGATCGCGTCCTGGACGAGCTCGGCACCCCGACGATGCTGGTCAACGCCGCCGGCTGGGACCGGATCGGCCCGTTCCTCGACGCCGACGCCGCCTTCGCGCAGAAGGTCACCGCCATCAACTACCTGGGCCCGGTGAACATGTGCAGCGCGTTCCTGCCGTCGATGGCGGAGGCGAACCGCGGGCGCATCGTCAACGTCGCCAGCGACGCCGGCCGCGTGGGCAGCTCGGGCGAGACCATCTACGCGGGCGCCAAGGGCGGGGTGATCGCGCTGACCAAGTCGATCGCCCGCGAGATGGCGCGCCACTCCATCACCGTCAACTGCGTGTGCCCCGGCCCCACCGACACGCCGCTGTTCGCGTCCCTGCCCGAGAAGCTGCGCGAGGGGCTGGTCAAGGCCATCCCGTTCCGCAGGCTCGCGCAGCCCGAGGAGATCGCGCACGCCGTGGTCTTCTTCCTCACCCCCGAGACGGCCTACATCACCGGGCAGACGCTGAGCGTCAGCGGCGGCCTGACGATGGCCGGCTGACCCGCCCCGTCGATGGTCCACAGGAGGCCGCGATGACCCACACCCCCGCGCCGGCGGGCGCACAGCGCAGCGAC
>CAZDSL010000709.1:0-1166 GCA_964507655.1 uncultured Mycobacteriaceae bacterium
GACGCGCAGCGACAGGCGTGGGCGGCGCGCTACCCGGAGGCGGAGCGCCGCCACCGTCGGCACCCCGCGCAGATCGCGCCGGTGGCCGCCGACGCCGCGGCGGCGGCCGCCACCGGCGGCAACTACTCCTCGGGCGGCGCGCAGGCCGCGCCGGCCGCCGCCCCGGCGGCGTCGGGCGGCTCGCTCGCCAGCGACGAGCAGCTCGCCGCGCTGCGCGAGAAGCTCGCCGGCAACAACTGATCGCGGCGCCGCCCCCGGGGCGGCACGCGCACCGGGCCCCGGATCCTGCAGGATCCGGGGCCCGGCCTCGTCCGTGCACGGCGCCGCGGTGTGGAACACTCTGCAGTGTGCTGAGAGTGGGGCTTACCGGAGGAATCGGGGCGGGCAAGTCGACGGTCGCGCGGGTGCTCGAGCGCCTGGGAGCCACCGTGATCGACGCCGACGCCATCGCACGCGAGGTGGTGGAGCCGGGCACGCCCGGGCTCGAGCGGCTGGCGGCCGAGTTCGGCCCCTCCGTGCTCACCGCCGACGGCGCGCTGGACCGCCCCGCGCTGGCCGCGGTGGCGTTCGCCGACGAGGCCTCGCGCCTGCGCCTCAACTCGGTGCTGCACCCCCTGATCGGCGCGCGCACGCAGGAGCTCATCGAGGCGGCGCCCGCCGGCGCCATCGTGGTGCAGGACATCCCGCTGCTCGTCGAGGGCGGCATGGGCCCGCTGTTCCACGTCGTCATCGTCGTCGACGTGGACGTGGAGACCCGCGTGCAGCGGCTCGTGGGCGGCCGCGGGCTGGACGAGGCCGACGCCCGCGCCCGCATCGCCGCACAGGCCACCACCGCGCAGCGGCGCGCGGTGGCCGACGTGTGGCTCGACAACTCCGGCGCCCCCGGCGCGCTGGACGAGGTGGTCGAGCGGCTCTGGCGGGCCCGGCTAGAGCCGTTCGCGCGCAACCTCGCCGCCGGCACGGCCGCGGCGCCGGCCGCCGCTGCCGCGGTCGCCGGCAACCCCGACGGCACGGCCGGGGTGGCGCGCCGGCTGGAGGCCCGGCTGCGGGCGGCGGTGGGCGCGCAGGCCACCGACATCGACGTCACGCCGTCCACGGCGGGCGGGGTGCCCGCCGTGGAGGCGACGGTGCGGCTGGCCGCGGGCGGCGCGCCCGCGGACGCCGCC
>CAZDSL010000710.1:0-1163 GCA_964507655.1 uncultured Mycobacteriaceae bacterium
GGCCCGCGGATGCCTCCGCCGGAGCGCAGCAGCGAGCGGGTGCGCGCAGTGCCGCGGGCGGCGGCGTCGAGGCGCGAGAGCGACGCCAGCGACAGCAGCGTCAACGCGATGGCGAACCCCATGGCCAGCCACTTGGCGAGCGTGGGGGCGGCCTCGTAGCGGGTGTCGATGGTGGCGTGCACCGTCATGCCGTCGGGCGGCGGGCCGGTGAGGTCGGTGAACATGCCGACCACCTGGGGGCGCACATCCTCGGTGGTGGTGAAGTGCGCGGACGGGTCGTCGAGGCCGGTGAAGGCGGCCGTGGTGCGCTCGCCCGTGGACGTCACCGTGATGGTGTCGCAGCGGCCGGCGGCGACGTCGGAGAGCTGCGCGCGTGCCAGCAGGGTGCCCGCCGAGCGCACGGTGACCTCGCCGAACGATTCCGCGATGACGAGCGCGCGCTGGACGGCGCCCGTGGTGCCGGCGGGGGCAGTGGACACCAGAACGCGGCCGCCCTGGCGCTGCAGGTCGGCGGCGGCGGAGCACGGTATCGCGATGTCGAGGGCAGTGGGGGCGTAGGTGACCAGCGGCGCGGTGACGGGCGTGAGGGTGCCCGACTGCGGCCACGTCATCTGGGCGGTGGTCTGGCTGACGGGCAGGAACGGCACGGCGAGGGCGCACAGGAATCCGAGGAGGCCGGTCAGCGCGGCGAGGAGGCGGGTCACGGCTCGGGATCGTCGCTCCGCGTCCAGGCCACGGCGATGAGGCGGCGCAGCACGTCGAGGTCGATCCGGTCGAGGCGCTTGACGTACACGCAGCCGGAGCCCTCGGTGTACTCGCCGAGCGAGGGCAGCAGCTCCGCGGCCTCGGGCTGCGCCTTGAGGCCGTAGAGCGAGTGGGCGGCCCTGCGCGGCGAGAATCCGGTCTTGGGCCAGGTGGCGCGCCGCCGCGGATCGGACGGGGAGATCGACAGGTACGCGCCGTAGCCGACGATCGACGGCCCCCACATCACGGGCTCGGCGCAGGTGACCTCGCGGAAGATCGCATCCAGCGCGTGGCCCTCCGCGCGGCGGCGTGCGGTGGCGGCGGAGTCGAGGAACTCCGCGACGCTCGCGTCCGTCGGGCGCGTCCTGCTGGTGGCCACGTGCCGTTCCCGCCTCTCACCTGGTCGTCGGGTGCTGTGC
>CAZDSL010000711.1:0-1157 GCA_964507655.1 uncultured Mycobacteriaceae bacterium
GCGATCATCCGCCGCAAGAAGGACCAGCTGGGCGAGGGGCTCGGCGAGTTCGTCGGCGAGAACTTCCTGGCGCCCGACGTGGTGCTGGGCAAGCTCGAGTCGGCGCAGCTGCCGCGGCGGCTGGGCGGCTGGCTCGCGCACCCGCGCAACGCCGAGCGCGCCGCGGCCGAGGCCGCCACGCTGGCGCGCGGGGTGATCACGGTGCTGCGCGACGAGGACGTGCAGCAGATCATCGACGCGACGATCGTGCGCCGCCTCGCCGAGCCGGCCTGGGGCCCGCCGATCGGCCGGGTGCTCGAGCAGCTGCTCGACGAGGGCCGCCACCTGCCGGTGATCGAGCTGCTGTGCGAGCGGGCCTACCAGTGGGCGGTGAATTCGCAGGAGACGATCGACCGCATCGTGCTCAAGGACTCGCCCAACTGGTCGCCCCGGTTCGTCGACCTGCTCGTGGGGGAGAAGATCCATACGGAGCTGGTCGACTTCGCGTGGAAGGTGCGCAACGACCCGCAGCACGAGGTGCGCGTGGCCGTCAACGGCTTCCTCGTGGAGTTCGCGCGCGATCTGCAGACCGACCCCGAGACGATGGCCAAGGCCGAGCGTGTGAAGACCGAGCTGATGGGGCGGCGCGAGATCACCTCGGCGGCCGAGGCGGCGTGGCGCATCGCCAAGCGGCTGATCGAGGAGGCGGTGGCCGACCCGCACAGCGCCCTGCGCCGCAAGCTGGTCGAATACTTCCTCAGCATCGGGGTGCGCCTGCGCGACGACGCGTCGGCCCGCCGCACACTCGACCGCTGGCTCTCCGGCGGCGTCACGTTCGTGCTGGAGAACTACGCGGGCGAACTCACCAGCGTCATCAGCGACACGATCGCCCGCTGGGACGGCGACGTCGCGGCCCGCAAGGTGGAGCTGGCCGCGGGGCGCGACCTGCAGTTCATCCGCATCAACGGCACGGTGGTGGGCGCGGCCGCGGGCCTGGTGATCCACGTCGTCTCGGAGCTGCTGGTCGGCTGACCCCGCCGGGCTACGGCGCCCGCCCTGCGACGCGCTGCACTGCCCGCCCGCCCCCCGTCACCCGCGCCGTGACGAACATCACGCCTCCAGGGGCGAATCCGTGCAAGCAGACTGCTTGCAATAGTTAGCACTTCTGTTAGCGTGGA
>CAZDSL010000712.1:0-1155 GCA_964507655.1 uncultured Mycobacteriaceae bacterium
CAGCCCTTGAGAACCGGCGCTCGGACCGCCCAACCGCTGCTCGGATCCGCAGACGCCCCCACCGCCGGGGAAGAAAACAGCTGGCCGCAGCGAGTACTCAGCTACGGCCAGCGTGTGCGCGTCCGCCGGTGGCCGCGTCCCCCGATGCGCCGCGCCGACGTTCTGTCCGGGAATCTAGCACCGCCGTATCCACCCCGTTGAACCCTCGTCCTACTGACCGGTACCCAGCGCCTCGAGCAGCTCCACGGCCACGGCGCGCCCGGCCCGGTTGGCGCCGATCGTGCTGGCCGAGGGCCCGTACCCGATCAGATGCAGCCGCGGCCGCCCCGCCACCTGCGTCGCCAACCGCCCCGTCATGGTGATGCCGCCGCCGGGGCCGCGCAGGCGCAGCGGCGCGAGGTGGTCGAGCGCGCTGCGGAATCCGGTGGCCCAGATGATCACGTCGGCGGGCTCGTCGCGGTCGGCCTCGCCCTCGACACCCCGCCAGCGCACCCCGCCCGGCGTGATCTCGCTGAACATCGCGTGCCGTTCCAGCGCGCCCCGCTCCTGCGCCGCCCGGTACTGCGGCTTCCACGGCAGCCCCGTCACCGACACCACCGACCCCGGCGGCAGGCCCGCGCGCACCCGCTCCTCCACCCGCGCCACCGCACGCCGGCCGTCCTCGGGCGTGAAGGGCCGCTCGCTGAACCGGGGCGGCGTGCGGGTGACCCACGTCGTGGACGCCACCGCCGACACCTCCGCAAGGATGTCGAGCGCCGAGATGCCGCCGCCCACCACCACGACCCGCAGCCCCGCCAGCTCACCGGGCCCGCGGTAGTCGCGCGTGTGCATCTGCCGGCCGCGGAACAGCCCCGCCCCCGGATACCGCGGGACGAACGGGCGCTCCCAGGTGCCGGTGGCGTTGACCAGCCCGCGGGCACGCACCACCAGCGGGCCCCGCGGACCGTCGGCCTCGATGCGGAACGGGTCGCCGTCGCACACGCACCGGGCCCGCGCCGGCCGCAGCACCGGGATGCCCTCGCGCCGCTCGTATTCGGCGAAGTAGCGGGGCACGGCCTCGGCGGCGCGGACGGCGGACGGGTCGTCGCCGGGCCCGAGCACGTCGGCGAACGGCATGCCGGGCAGGTCGTGCACCGCGTTGACGGTGCTCAGCGT
>CAZDSL010000713.1:0-1154 GCA_964507655.1 uncultured Mycobacteriaceae bacterium
TGTCGACGATCGTCACGTCATGCCCGTGCGCGGACAGGTGCAGCGCGCTGGGCCATCCGCAGAATCCGTCGCCGCCGAGGATGATCGTTCGCATGGGGTCCCTCCCTGTTGTGCGTCGCCGCCCGGCTGCGCGTGCGCCGACCGCCAGAGTACGGCGCGAATGCCCCGCTCTGCACCGGCGCGCCGGGATGAGTTATGTACTCAAGTACATGTATTTGTCGGGGGCCGGACCCGGGGTGCCGTGGCGGTCCCAGGCGCCGGGGTGCGGCAGGTCGATCGCCGCAGGTGGCGGCTCGTCGTGGAGGGCGGACGCCGGTGCGCGGGCGGTGTCCGGATGCTCGGCGGCACGCGCCCGGGCCGGGGTGCTGGGCGATGCGGATGCGGTTGCGGTGCGCCGGCGCGGGGGCCTCCTCGCCGGAGTGGTGTGACGCTTCCACGGTGGGCGCGGGGGCGGCAGTGCGCAATGCATGCGGGGTGTTCGGCGCGTCGCCGAGGCGGGGGCGGCCTTCGCTGCGGCAGGCGATTTCGGCGTCGGTGCGGGGGTGATAGGCGGTGGGGCGCCTCGGCGGCCATTACCGACCGAACGGTCGGGTGATAATCTGTGACGCGGAATACGATCCGCACGACCGCGAGGAGAACCATGCCCGAGCAGCAGGAGCAGGCCCCCACCGAGGGCCGGGACGGGTGGGTGCACCGCATGCTCGCCCACGACAAGGCCACCGAGCAGCTGGGCATCGAGATCCTCTCGGTGGCGCCGGGCCGGGCCACCGCGCAGATGACGGTGCGCGAGGACATGTGCAACGGCCACCTCACCACGCACGGGGGGTTCGTGTTCGCGCTGGCCGACACCACCTTCGCCGTCGCCTGCAATTCGCACGGCGATCCCACTGTCGCGTCCGGTGCGCAGATCCGCTACATCGCGCCCACCCGGGCCGGCGACGTGCTGACCGCGGAGGCGGTGGAGCGTGCGAAGTGGGGGCGCAGCGGGATCTACGACGTGAGCGTGTCGTGCGGCGGCAAGGTGGTCGCGGAGTTCCGGGGCGACAGCCGCATCGTGCCGCCGCCGGCCGGGGTGCAGTAGCGCGCGGGGGCGGGGGTAGTTGTCGGGCTCGGGTGGGGTGGGTGCGCCGGGTTCGCGAGCCGGTCTGCGGATT
>CAZDSL010000714.1:0-1154 GCA_964507655.1 uncultured Mycobacteriaceae bacterium
CGCAGCCGCCCACCACCTGCTCGACCAGTTCGGGATCGATGCCGGCGCGCGCGATGACGCCCTTCTGGGCGGCGCCGAGCAGCTCGGCCGCGTGCAGGCCGGAGAGCCAGCCGTTGCGCTTGCCGATGGGGGTGCGTCCGGCTTCGACGATGACGGGAGTGCCCACGAGAGGTCCTTTCGGTTCGGTTCCGCCCGCCGGGCGGCGCCTGCGCGGCATCGCCGCGCCTGGTCTTCGCACGCTAGAACGTGCCGTGAGCTGCGGGCAAACCGATGTCCCGGCGGGGGCGGCGCAGAGTCTTCCGCGCCGGACTGGAATGTGTTCTAATGAACTTAGAACGTGTTCCAGTAGTGGCTGGGACCACCCTAGACCGTCGAGGGCAGGAGTGGAGAAGTGAGCAAGCCCAACATCCCCGAGGGATTCGATCCCACCGACCCGGAGCGCATGGCCGAGCGTGTCCCGCACGAGGAGCTCGCGGAGCTGCGCCGCAACGCCCCCGTGTACTGGATCTCGCAGCCGCGCGAGGTGGGCGGCTTCGACGACGACGGCTACTGGGCCGTGACCAGCCACGAGCTGATCCGCGAGGTCTCGCGCGACGACAAGACGTACTCGTCGTGGGAGAACACGGCCATCGTGCGGTTCGCGGACAACATCCAGCGCGAGCAGATCGAGCTGCAGCGCACGATCCTGCTCAACAAGGACGCCCCGGAGCACACCAAGCTGCGCGGCATCATCTCGCGCGGCTTCACCCCCCGCGTCATCGCCTCCCTGCGCGGGGCGCTCACCGAGCGCGCGGAGCGCATCGTGACCGAGGCGCACGCGGGGGAGACGGGCGACTTCGTCACCCAGGTCGCGGCGGAGCTCCCGCTGCAGGCCATCGCCGAGCTTCTGGGCGTGCCGCAGGAGGAGCGCGGCCAGCTGTTCCGCTGGTCCAACGAGATGATGGGCTACGACGACCCGGACAACGCGGACGTCGACCCCGCGCAGTCGTCGATGGAGATGCTCGGCTACGCCTACAACATGGCGGAGAAGCGGCGCGAGGAGCCGGCCGACGACATCATCACCAAGCTGCTCGACGCCAGCATCGACGGCGAGGCGCTGAGCAGCGAGGAGTTCGGCTTCTTCGTGATCCTGCTGGCGGTGGCGGGCAACGAGA
>CAZDSL010000715.1:0-1139 GCA_964507655.1 uncultured Mycobacteriaceae bacterium
TGGCCCAGCGCGCTGCACCTGTCCGCGCACGGGCATGACGTGACGATCGTCGACAGCCTCGTGCGGCGCAGCATCGACGACGAGCTGGGCGTGCGCTCCCTCACGCCCATCCGGCCCATCGCCGAGCGCCTCGACGCGTGGGCCGCCGCCTCCGGGCACCGCATCGGGTTCGCGCAGATCGACGCGGCCGGGCAGCCCCAGGAGCTGGCCGATCTGCTCGCCCGCGTGCGCCCCGACGCCATCGTCCACTTCGCGGAGCAGCGCGCCGCCCCCTACTCGATGAAGACGCCGGCCCACCGCCGGTACACGGTGGACAACAACGTGCGGGCGACGCACAACCTGCTCACCGCCATCGCCGCCTCCGGCCTCGACACGCACCTCGTGCACCTGGGCACCATGGGCGTCTACGGGTACGAGTCGGTGCCCGTGGACCTGCCCGAGGGCTACCTCACGGTCACCTACCCCGACCGCACCGGCACCCCCCGCACGCGCGAGATCCTGTACCCCACGCAGCCGGGCAGCGTCTACCACATGACCAAGTCGCTGGATCAGATCATGTTCCAGTTTTATGCCCACAACGACGGGCTGCGCATCACCGACCTGCACCAGGGAATCGTGTGGGGCACGCAGACGGACGAGACGGCCCTCGACGAGCGGCTGGTCAACCGCTTCGACTACGACGGCGACTTCGGCACCGTCCTCAACCGCTTCCTCGTGGAGGCCGCCATCGGGCGCCCGCTCACCGTGCACGGCTCGGGCGGGCAGACGCGCGCGTTCATCAACATCCGCGACACCGTGCGCTGCATCCGCCTCGCGGTGGAATCCGGTGGCGAGGTCGCGGGGCGGGTGCGGGTGATGAACCAGATGACGGAGACGCACCGCGTGGCCGATCTCGCCCGCATGGTCGCCGAGGCGGTCGGCGCCGTGGTGGGCTCGGTGCCCAACCCGCGCGCCGAGGCGTCGGCCAACGACCTCGCCGCGCGCAACGACACGCTGCTGCACCTGGGCCTCGAGCCCACGCTGCTCACGCCGGGGCTGCTGCGCGACTCGGCCGACCTGGCCCGCAAGCACCTCGACCGCATCGATCCGGCCCGCATCCCCGCCACCGCCCTGTGGAACCGCGAGCGCGCGGAGGCCGT
>CAZDSL010000716.1:0-1135 GCA_964507655.1 uncultured Mycobacteriaceae bacterium
GATTGTCGGTGGCGTCTGCAAGCATCGCGGGCATGGAGACACACATCGTGAAGGTGGAGGGCCGTTCCGGGCAGCGCCCGGCCACAGGGGCCGACGCACGGCCCGATGCCGGCGTCAACGTTGAGGCTTCCAATCGCGGAGCGGGGGCGCAGTGAACTACGCAGCGGGGATCCCCGGACTCGACTTCACCGCCATCGACTTCGAAACCGCCAATGCCGCCAGGGCGTCGGCGTGCGCTGTGGGGCTCGCGCGCGTGCGCGACGGCCGCATCGTGGCGAGTCGCTCGCAGCTGTTGTGTCCGCCGCCCGGCCACGATGCGTTCCACGAGCGCAACGTCGGCATCCACGGCATCACCTCCGACGCGGTGGTCGGAGCTCCCACGTGGGCCGACTTCCTGCCCGAGCTGATGGACTTCATCGGGGCGGATGCTCTCGTGGCGCACAATGCCGTGTTCGACAGATCCGTCTTCCAGCAGTCGTGCAGCGTCGTCGACGTCGACTGGCCGCCGAATCATTGGTTCGACACGCTCGCGTTGTCCAGGGCGCAGCTGACGCTGGCCTCGTACCGGCTCGACGTCGTCAGCCGCTATCTGGAGCTTCCGGAGTTCGACCATCACGAGGCGGAGGCGGACGCGCAGCAGGCGGCGCTGCTTGCGATCGCGCTCAACGCCAAAGCAGGCACCGGCAGCATGGCGGATCTGCACGCGCAATGCGGTGCAGCCATCATGCACGCGGCGCGAGGGGGCGGCGAGGGCGTGCCCGCCGGCTTCGACGGACTGACGGAGAAGGAGGCCTTGGCGGGCGAGAACGTGGTCTTCACCGGGGCGCTGACAACGCTCAAGCGTGCAGAGGCGAAGGAGCTCGTCGAGAGCGCCGGGGCGCGCGTCCAGAGCGGGGTCACGAAGACGACCACGATTGTCGTTGCGGGCGACTTCGACCCCGCCACGCTCCGTCCCGGCGCGTCGCTTTCGCACAAGCTCGAGAAGGCCAGAAAGTACGCGGAACAGGGCCGGCCGTTGGAGATCCTCACCGAATCCGACCTGCTCGAGCGCATCGAGGTGAGCCGGGAGGAGGCGGAGCGGGTCGCACGGCAGCGCCGCGCCGCCGCCAATGCAGGATGGTTCCCCCTCTACATC
>CAZDSL010000717.1:0-1126 GCA_964507655.1 uncultured Mycobacteriaceae bacterium
GCCCGGCCGGCCGCCCTTCCCCCGGGCCGCGGCGCCGCCGCGGCCCCCTGCACCCGCGCGGCCTGCGCCGCCGCGGGAGTGTCGATCTCGATCCGGTGTGCCATCTCGGCGAGCGGGTCTGTTCACTGGTCGTCCACATCTATTTCGGTTGTCTCCTCCTCCGCGGAGGCGGAGGAGCGTGCCCGCATCCTGATCACGCGCGGGTCGTCGTCAAGGTTGTCGCCGATGTATTCGATGACGTCCTCGTCGGGGAGCAGCGGAGCGAGCGGGGGCAGATCGTCGAGCGATTCGAGCCCCAGCCGCTCGAGGAACAGCTCCGTGGTGGCGTACGTGGTGGCGCGGGTCTCGGGGTCTTTGCCGGCCTCGGTGATCAGACCCCTGGCCACCAGGGTACGCATCACCCCGTCGGCGTTGACGCCGCGCACCGCCGCCACCCGGGTGCGGGTCACCGGTTGACGGTAGGCCACCACCGCCAGCGTCTCCAGCGCGGCGCGGGTCAATGTGGCGCGGCTCCCGTCCAGCAGCAGCCGCTCCACGTACGGGGCGTTCTCGCGCCGCGTGAACAGCCGCCACCCCTCGCCGGTCTCACGCAGGTCCATGCCGCTCCCCCGCGCGTCCCACGCCTGCGCCATCGCGCGCAGCCGTCGAGCGACGCGCTCGGCGGGAACCTCCAGGACCCCGGCGAGCGTCTCGGCCCCCGCGGGCGCGTCGAGCACCAGCAGCAGCGATTCCAGGACCGACTCGAGCCGCGCGTCGTCCAGCCCCGCGTCCGCGTCCGTCATCCCCGCGTCCGCCGGGCCCATGCCGCCCGCCGTCGCCGTGTCGCCCGTGTCGCCCGCCGTCCCGGTCATGCGTACTCCTCATCGCTGATGGCGTCGGCATCGCCCTCGCCGGTCCACTGCACCGCCAGCTCGCCCAGCGGCTCGGGCTGATCGAAGGCCACCGAGCGGGTGCGGTACAGCTCGAGCAGGCCGAGGAAGCGCGCCACGATCTCCAGCCGGCCGGTGCACTCGTGCACGAGCTCGGTGAACGTGGCGCCGCCCACCCGGCCGCGCAGGATCTCCAGGATGCGCTGGGCGTGCTCCTGCACCGACACGCGCGGCGCGTGCAGATGGTCGAGCCCCAC
>CAZDSL010000718.1:0-1116 GCA_964507655.1 uncultured Mycobacteriaceae bacterium
TGCTGGAGTGCGCGGGCATCCAGGACATCCTCTCGAAGTCCCTGGGCAGCGACAACGCCATCAACGTCGTGCACGCGACGGTGGCGGCGCTCAAGGGCCTGCGCCGTCCCGAGGAGGTCGCGGCCTCCCGCGGCCTGCCCATCGAGGACGTCGCCCCGGCCGCCATGCTGCGCGCCCGCGCCGGACAGGGGGCATGACGATGGCTCAGCTCAAAGTCACCCAGATCCGCAGCACCATCGGAACCAAGAAGAACCAGCGTGACAGCCTGCGTACGCTCGGCCTCAAGCGCATCCGCCACACGGTGGTGCGCGAGGACACGCCGCAGACCCGGGGCCTGATCAACGTGGTCGCGCACCTCGTCACGGTGGAGGAGGTCTCACAGTGACCATCAAGTTGCACCACCTGCGTCCGGCTCCGGGCGCGAAGACCGATCGCACGCGCGTCGGCCGTGGTGAGGGCTCCAAGGGTAAGACCGCCGGGCGCGGCACCAAGGGCACCAAGGCCCGCAAGAACGTGCCGGCCGCCTTCGAGGGCGGGCAGATGCCGCTGCACATGCGGCTGCCCAAGCTCAAGGGGTTCAAGAACCAGTTCCGCACCGAGTACCAGGTGGTCAATGTCGGCGACATCGCCCGCCTGTTCCCCGAGGGCGGCACGATCGGCATCGCCGATCTGGTCGCCGCCGGCGCGGTGCGCAAGAACCAGCCGGTGAAGGTGCTCGGCGACGGCGAGATCGCCGTCAAGGCCGACGTCACCGCCGACAAGTTCTCGGCGTCCGCGGCCGCGAAGATCGCGGCGGCGGGCGGCAGCACCACCGTCGGCGCTTGATCGACGCACCCGTCATGGGAGCCACCGCCCCGGCCGCACCGCGGCCCGGGGCGGGGCTGCCGGGGTGACCACGCCGCGGGCGGGACCGGACGGTCCCGTCCGCGGCGTCGTCGTCGGCGGCACTGTTAGAGTTTGACTGTTGTCCGTGCGCCGCCCGGACACCGCCGGCGGGGAGCGCCCGGGCCCGCATCCGACAGCGCGGATGCGCGGGCCGGGGGACCTCGGGCGCCCCGTCCGCACACATCCAGGAGGACACTTGCTCTCGGCCTTCGGATCTGCCTTCAGGACTCC
>CAZDSL010000719.1:0-1111 GCA_964507655.1 uncultured Mycobacteriaceae bacterium
CCGCGACGACGGGGGCACCGTGGGGATCGACGTGCGCGGCGGCGCCGGTGCGGACGGTGCCGGCGCGCAGCCGGTCGAGGAGAGCCCGGTGCAGGTCGGCGCGGTGCATGCTGCGCACAACGGGCCCCGCCCCGGGCGGCACCGCCACCAGCCACCGCCCCGACGGCCGGCGCTGCCCCGACCGCAGCCGGCCCAGGGCATCGGCGCTCACCGCTCGGACGGGCCCGCCGAGCCCGATCGCGTCGAGGGCCGAGAACGCGTTGCCGAACAGTGTGAGGCCCGCGCCGATCGCGCCCGGCTCGTCGCGGCGCTCGAACACGGTGACCTCGTGGCCGTCGGCCTGCAGGCCCGCCGCGGCGACGAGCCCGCCGATCCCGGCGCCGATGATCCCGATGCGCATGCGCCCCAGTGTGGCCCATGCGCCGCGCCGGCCGGACTTCCTGCGACGCGCCAGCCGCCTATTCCGACCGTCGGGCCCCGCCGCCTCCCCCGCAAAGGACACGACGATGAGTGCGCGCAAGCTGCTCGTCGACCGCAGCGGCGGCGCCTATCCTGAGCGCATGGCCGAATCGGGCACGATCAGCATCGACGGCGCCGCCCTCGCCTACACCGATCACGGAGGCGACGGCCCGGTGGTCTTCCACGCGCACGGGCTTTCGTCGTGCAGCGCCTACGAGCGGGAGGCCGGGCTGATCGACCCCGACGTGTTGCGCGGCGCGGGCCTGCGGCCGATCACCTACGACGCCCGCGGGCACGGCGGGTCCAGCGGCCGGGCCGACCCCGCCGACTACGCGTGGGACAACCTCGCCGAAGACCTGCTCGCCCTGGCCGACGTGTTCTCGCCCGGCGCCCCGGTGCACGCGATCGGCGTGTCGATGGGCACCGCCACGATCCTGCACGCGCTCACCCGGCGGCCCGACAGGTTCCGTTCCGTGGTCCTCGGCGCGCCGCCCACCGCCTGGGCCACCCGCGCGGCGCAGGCGGCCGTGTACACGGAGCTCGCGGCCGCGATCGAGGCCGACCCGGCGGCCGCGGCCACGATGATGGAGGCCATGCCGGTGCCGGAGATCTTCGCCGACGCCGACCGCCCCGCATCCGGCCCCGCGGTGGA
>CAZDSL010000720.1:0-1111 GCA_964507655.1 uncultured Mycobacteriaceae bacterium
TGATGGTGGCACCACGACTTTTGATCAGAACCGGGCCGACGGCATCCTCGCCCGCCTCAAGCGCGACGACCCCGAGCTGGCGCGGCGCGAATTGTCAAGATCGTGACAATTCTTCAGTTCTGAAGATTCAGGCTGGACGCACCGGGAGGGGGAGACATGTGTCTCCCCCTGCCAGCGCCGAGGGTGTAAAGACCTTTACGCCTGCCAGCGCCGAGGGCATGTCTACGCGGGCCATTGCGCCCATCGTTGGAACCTCGTTCAAAACAGTGGCGCGCGACATCGAGCCACCTGTGTCAAGTGACACACCCGCCAGCCCCGAGTCTGCCCCGTCCCCCGCCGAACCCGAGATCGACCTCGCCAACGTGAACATGGAGACGGGCGCACCGTCAAGAATCCTTGACGATGACAGAGCGTCAAGATATCCTGACACTATGCCTCGATTCGATATCCCGGACCAGCCGCCCGGATTGCCGCCAGCGCGACGAGCAGCAGACAAGCGCAAGGGCGATTCCGTACGTGCCCGAGTCGAACTCTCACTATCAACCGTCGGCTTGCTCTGGGCTGGCGACGCTGAGCAGGACTGTCGCGAACTGCGCGGGCTGGCGATCACGGCGCAGATTCTGGACGATATGACCCGCGCCGAGGTTGCCAAGATGCGCGACGAGGGCGCGTCGTGGGCTGAGATCGGGCGTGCACTCGGAGTGACCCGCCAGGCTGCGCACGAACGTTACGGCGTCAAGAGAGCCTGACACTTCCCCGCACGGAGCACCCAAGGGTGCCTTTGCTTTGGCCCCACACCCGGACTCCCGGAATCCATAGCCCCATATTCCCTCTGGGCACACCGAAGTGGCCCGCCCGGATCGAGCGCGGCTTTCAGTGTGACCGTGGGTTGACGTCTGGCCAGACCGTGCCCACGGTGCCTGGTGCCGTTCACCAGGACGATGCTTGCCGGACCCTCACTGAGTTAGCGCTAGGAGGGCAGGAACGCGCTCTGAGGCCGAGAGCCCCACCGCGCCCCAGGAGAGCCGTCGTGGCCGTCCTGAGGCACTGTGGAGCGCTCAGCGGGGGAACATCACCCCGTTCACGGTCACCGCGACCAGCACGCAGAACG
>CAZDSL010000721.1:0-1108 GCA_964507655.1 uncultured Mycobacteriaceae bacterium
ATTCCGGGCATTGCGGACCCATTTTTTCACCCGCTGCGCGCGGGGCGCCGCCGGGGCACTGTGCCACGCCTCGCCCGTTCGGCTGACGGTCGATCGCAGGATTCCGCCTCTGCGGCCTGAAATCCGTGGCAGCGCTCCATACGGTGGACTCGGGTCCGGTTATAGGCGGGTCCGCTTCGCGGCCGGGCATCGGCAGCGGGAGCGGTGACGGGGCCCGGTCGGCCGGCGGGAGTGCGTGCGGCCCGATCACCGTGCAGTGCTCGACCATGAGGAGACAGCCATGAAGATCCGTTCAGCAGGGGTGCTGGCCACCGCCGCGCTCATCGCCCTGGCGGCCCCCGCCGCGGCCTACGCCGCCCCGGCCACCGGATCGCTGGGCAGTGCGGGGTCGGCCGCCGAGCAGGCGCCGGGCTACGAGCTGCCCACCAGCGGAACCCACGACGGCGACAACTCCGTGGGCTGCACCGTCGACTGGCACGCGGCCACGAACTACGCGCTCGACGAGTCGGCCACGGCCGACCTCAACGTGTTCGTCTCGCCCGAGTTCGGCTCGAAGGGCTACCTGCGCACCGACAAGTGGTCGTCGCCCGACGGCATGTACTGGCGCACCGTCGCGGCCACCGACCGCTCGATCGATGACTTCTCGCTCACCGTCACGCTGCCTGCGGGATACACCTACGACAAGTCCGATGTGACGATCATGGCCGCGGACAGCCCGTGGTTCCACGACTCGATGCAGACCGACCGCTGGGCCACCGGCCTCGGTCCCGACGATCTCACCGTGTCCGACCCGGTGGCCAACGACGACGGCAGCACCACCTTCACGGTCTCCGCGGTGGACGGTTCGCTGCCCGTCGACAGCCATTTCGTCATCGAATACCACGGCGTGGGCTCGCCGGACATTGACCTGATCACCGGCAGCCAGCACCTCACCGGCACCGCGGTGCCGCTGGAGGGCGAGGGGCCGTTCTGCGGCGACAACCCGATCGTGGGCTCGCTGGAGCAGCTGTTCGGCTCCGGCTCGCTGGGCTCCCTCTCCGCGAGCTGATCGCAGGGCCTGCCCGCAACACAGCACCGCCCGCGCCGATCACGGCGCGGGCGGTGCTGT
>CAZDSL010000722.1:0-1103 GCA_964507655.1 uncultured Mycobacteriaceae bacterium
CCGGTGTCGCCGTTACCGAGAGTGGCCCAGTCCGACCACGCCCCGCCGAAATATTCACGATAGTACGTCTGAAACTGCTTGCCCGCAGACAGGTTCCACGCGACCTGCCCGACCACGCTACCGCTCGGGTTGGACGACACCAGCGCGATGTAGGTGCCCGACCGGCCGACGATGTTCGACACGTAGTAGACGCCGGGCTTCGTCAGGTCATTCCAACTGCCGCTCGCCACATACCGGCTCACCGCCGCACCGATGTCATCCAGGACGGCGGACGGTGAAAACTGGTCGATCACCGTCCCGGTCGAATCGCTGCGAAGGTAGCGGTCGCCCGTCCACAGGTGGCGGCCCGTGCCGCCCTTCGACACCGGAACGTCCGTGCCACCCTTGCCAACGATGTCGTCCCACACCTGCGCCGGTGTGCGCGGCTCGACTGCCGCCCCCCCGGACCCGCGCAGGTACGAGCCGGATGCCAGCGACGAGCGGCCCGTGCCCCCGTCTGCGACCGGTGTCGTGTCGCCCTCCCGGCGGGCGATCTTCCACGCCGCTCCGGTCTTCACGCCGATCTTGCCGCCGTCGAAAACGGCCTGCCCGTCGTCCATCCACGACGGCGGGTCGTCATCGAGAGCGCCCGGCATGTAGAGAATGCCGCCGCGCCCGGTCGTCCACTGCCGGTGGTCGGTCAGGTCGCCGGGGTCGAGCGTCGACGCCGTGGCCGTCACAGCCGCCTGGGCGATCAGTAGCGACCGCGCCGGGACAGCGGGCACAGCACCCCCAGCCGGGCCCTTGACGACCTCCACAGCGCCCTCGCTGTTGGTGTCGCCCTCCGACTCGTCATACACCCGCAGCACCACGAGATCCGTGCGCTTCTGGGCGCCGCCGACATCCAGCGTCACCGTCTCGGCGGGGTCCACGGTCACCAGATAGCCGGCCACCATCGCCTGACCCGCCGACACTTTCACCGACATGCCCGTCGTATGCGCAGGTGTCAACCCGCCCAGAGTGAGAACACCGTCACGGGTGGACGTGTCCGAGTCCGGGTAGCCGAGCGCGCGGATCACCGCCCGGTCGTTCGACGCAGGGTATTTCGTGGCCTGCTGCCACTG
>CAZDSL010000723.1:0-1101 GCA_964507655.1 uncultured Mycobacteriaceae bacterium
TCAACGGTCTGATCCTGACGGCCGTGGCTGTTTCCGTGGCGATCGAGGGTGTGCAACGGCTCCTCGAGCCCGAACCGGCCGCCGTTGGCAGCAGCCTGATGCTCGTCGTGGCCCTCGTGGGACTGGTCGTGAATGGAGTCTCTCTCGCGCTTCTGCACAGCGGTTCGAAGCATTCGATCAATATGAAGGGTGCCTACCTCGAGGTCTTCGGAGACCTCATCGGCTCCGTGTTCGTCGCGACCGCAGCGATCGTGATCATGACGACCGGCTTCGTCCAGGCCGACGCCATCGCCTCACTGCTCATCGCGGCGGGAATTCTCCCGCGAGCGGCAATTCTGCTCCGAGACGTCTGGCGCGTTCTGAATGAGTCCGCTCCTGAGGGAACGGATGTCGAGATGATCCGCGTGCACGTGCGAGACGCTCCCGGCGTGGTTGATGTGCATGACGTGCACGTGTGGTCGATCACGTCAGGGAAGTCCGTGTTCACCGCACACGTGATCGTCGAGAACGAGGTCTTCGAACACGGACGAGTCGGAGAGCTTCTCGATCATCTCAGCGGATGCCTCGTGGAACACTTCGACGTGGATCACTCCACTTTTCAGCTCGAGCCCGCGAAGCACGCGCGCCACGAGGACATCTCGCACGCGTGAGGCTTCGCTCAGCGGCGACGCGGACTTGAAGCGGCCGTCGGCTCGTCTTTCGGAGCTTCGTTCTCCGCAGGAGCATCCTCACTGATCCGCTTCGCTTTGCGGCTCGCAGCAATGTAATGCCACGCCGTGGGCACAACTGAGACGACCACAGCAGCGACCAGGATGAGGTCGATGTAGTTCCGTACGAATTCGGCGACGGGCGGAACATAGCTGAGGAAATATCCGAAGAAGACGAGGCCGACGCCCCAGAGTAGTGCTCCGACGAGGTTGTACAGGCTGTATTTGCGGTAGTTCATATGTGCGACGCCCGCGGCAACCGGCGCGAACGTGCGCACCACCGGCACGAAGCGTGCCAGCACGACGGCGAGCGGGCCAAATCGCTCGAAGAAGGCGTTCGTGCGACGGACGTTCTCCGAGCTGAACAGTCCGGATTCCTTTCGCTCGAATACTT
>CAZDSL010000724.1:0-1096 GCA_964507655.1 uncultured Mycobacteriaceae bacterium
GACGGCGAGGGGTTCGTGCTGGCGCAGAAGCGGCTCAGCGGAGGGCGCATCCAGCACGCCATGCGGTGGATCGGGCAATGCCGACGCGCCTTCGACATGATGTGCGAGCGGGCGGTGTCGCGCGAAGCGCACGGCCGGCGGCTCGCGGACCAGCAGTTCGTGCAGGAGATGATCGCCGAGTCGGCGACGGAGATCCGGGCGGCCCGGCTGATGACCCTGCACACCGCGTGGCTGTGGGACACGCACGGCCCGCAGGCGGCGCGCACCGAGATCTCGCAGATCAAGTACTGGGGCGCCCGCGTGCTGCACAACGTGATCGACCGCGCGATCCAGGTGCACGGCGGGCTCGGATTCTCCGCCGACATGCCGCTCGAGGAGATGTACCGCAGGGCGCGGCAGTACCGCATCGCCGACGGCGCCGACGAGGTGCACAAGCAGACCGTCGCGCGGCGTGTGCTCCGCGACTACGCGCCGGTGGACGGCTGGCCGTCCGAGCACGTGCCCACGCGGCGGGCGGGTGCCGAGCAGCGCTTCGCCGAATACCTCGACCTGGCGACGGGCAACCTGTGAGCGGCGCGCGGGGGGAGCGGGCCGCAGCGACGCGGGGCGACGGGGCGGACGCGCTCGACGGCGGGGCGCCGGCGCTGCTGCGGTGGTGGTCGGCCCACGTGGCCCCCGTCGACGGGCCGCTGCGGGCGGAGCGGCTGGCGGGCGGGGCGTCCAACCTCACCTACCGGATCGGCGACGGCGCGCGCTCGTGGGTGCTGCGCCGGCCGCCCACGGCGCACGTGCTCGCCACGGCGCACGACATGGGGCGCGAGTACGCGGTGCAGCGGGCGCTGCACGGCTCGCGGGTGCCGGTGGCGCGGCCGATCGCCGAGTGCACCGACACCGGGGTCATCGGCGCGCCGTTCTACGTGATGGAGTTCGTCGACGGCGTGGTGTACCGCGGCCCCGACGACGTGGCCGCGCTGCCGGAGGCGCAGCTGCGCACCGCGTGCTTCGCGCTGGTGGATGCCCTCGCCGGGGTGCACGCCGTCGATCCGGGCGAGGTGGGGCTGGCCGGCTTCGGCCGGCCTGAGGGGTTCCTGGCGCG
>CAZDSL010000725.1:0-1090 GCA_964507655.1 uncultured Mycobacteriaceae bacterium
ATCCGGGCGAGGTGGGGCTGGCCGGCTTCGGCCGGCCTGAGGGGTTCCTGGCGCGGCAGGTGAGGCGGTGGGGAACCCAGTGGGACAAGTCGCGGCACCACCCGATCCCCGCGCTCGACGAGGCGGCCGCGCGGCTGCGTGCGTCGGTCCCGGAGACGGCCCGCGAGGGGATCGTGCACGGCGATTTCGGCCTCAACAACGTCCTGTACGACCGGCACGATCCCGCCCGGATCCGCGCGGTGCTGGACTGGGAGATGGCGACGCTGGGCGATCCGCTCACCGACGTGGGCATGCTCTCGGCCTATTGGGGCGCGGCCGGGCGGCTCCTGGCCGCGCAGCGCGGCACGCGGCCGCTGCAGTCGCTCCCCGGCGTCCCGTCGGTGGACGAGCTGGCCGCGCGGTACTTCGCGGCCGCCGGCGGGGACGGGGCCGATCTGGGCTTCTACCAGGCGCTCGCCACCTTCAAGCTCTCCGTCATCACCGCGGGGGCGTACGTGCGCCGGCTCGACTCCGCGCCGGACGATGCGCCCCGCACGCTCGCGCTGGCCGAGGGGCTCGCGGAGCTGGCGCTGGACGCGTCCGCAGGCATCGGGGCGGGCTGACCAGGTGACGCCGACCCGCGGAGCGGGATCCCGGAATCGGCCGCGCCGGAACCACACCGGTGCACGGCAAGCGCCTGCCCTCCGGACATCTCTTTGCAGGCCTCTCGACAATGTGGAAGACCTGCAGCCACATCGTGAACATCGAGACGGGTACGACGAACCACATCAGAATGTACGACAAGGCTCGAATCGGATTCCCGCCGTTGCCGAGAAGCCCCACACCGACCACACCCACTATCAGCGCGATGCAGGTGATCACCACGCGTTTGGTGGAGGAGAAGAACCTCTCGATCTGCACGTCGATACGCCCCCGTCCCTCCTCGGCCATCGAGGTGGTCGCCCGATCGGCACGCTGAAACGATTGTGGCGGTGCTGACGGCCGGATCGCTGCACCCGTCAGCCGGCCGCGGCCGCATCGTCGCCCGAGCCTTCACCGCCCCCGTCCTCCGCCACGGGCGCGCGCAGGTCGGTCACCAGCCGCTGCATCT
>CAZDSL010000726.1:0-1090 GCA_964507655.1 uncultured Mycobacteriaceae bacterium
GGCGCACCGCCGGCCCGCGCCCCGGCGGCACCCGCCACGGGGCCGCCCGCCACGCCGACGCCGCCCGGGGGCCGCGGCGGGCCGGGGTCCCGGGCGGCGAGGTCGCGATCAGGCTACGGAAACCGCCGACAGCTGTCCAACCACGCTGCGGCCGGCCGGATCAGATCCGGCGCGCCCCGCTGATGTCCATCACGTTGAGCGAGGCGTACTTGACCGGCACACCCGACGTGGAGGCGTGCACGATCTGGCCGTCGCCCACGTACATGGCGGCGTGGCTGTCGCCGTTGTACAGCACGATGTCGCCGGGCTGCAGGTCGCTCACCGGCACCGCGTAGCCCGCGGCGGCCTGGTCGTAGCTGGTGCGGGGCAGCTGCACCCCGGCCTGCTGGTACGCCCACTGGATCAGGCCCGAGCAGTCGAACGCGTCGGGACCGGCGGCCCCCCACACGTACGGGCTGCCGACCTTGCTCTCGGCCGCGGCCACGGCGCGCTGGCCCACCGCGTCGACGGACCCGGCCGACCCCGCGGAGCCGGCGGAATCCGACGAGCCGCGCACGATGTCGATCTGCGGCAGCTCGAAGCCCGCGGGCAGCTGCGGCAGCATGCTCGCCGGCTGCGGGACGTCGGGCACATCGATGCCGGCCGGCACCTCGAACGAGCCGACGCCCTGCACGCTGATCGTGTCGGCGGCGGCAGGCGTGGCGACCATGCCGATGGCTCCGGCCGAGACGGCGCCGACGGCGATCGCGCCGCGCGCCTTGCTGCCCAGAGCACTCTGCTTCTTCAACCTGTGTTTGGCCACAGCCCAGGTTTCTCCGTTTCTTCCTCCGACCGCCGACCGGGTTAGCTGACGGGTTCGGGCGTGGAAGATCGCCCTACCCCGGCGCGCAGGCGCCGGGGATTCACCCCAGAACTCGAGTGGGTCCCCGATTCGATGCAGCGCATCGATTAGGCGGTGACCTGCGCCCCGCGCCTCGGTGGCACGGCGTTGCGTCGCAAGGTCTCGGAAAGATTACGAAACGGATACCTTTCGTGTCCACCCGCCCCCCGGCGCGCCGCGCGCGGCCGCGGCCCACGCACCCGCGAAGCC
>CAZDSL010000727.1:0-1076 GCA_964507655.1 uncultured Mycobacteriaceae bacterium
GCGAGCCTGCCCGACGACAAGCTGGTGCTCATCTCGACGGGGTCGCAGGGCGAGCCGTTCTCGGCGCTCTCGCGCATGGCGCGCGGCGACCACCGGCAGATCAACGTGCGGGCCGACGACCTGGTCATCCTCGCCTCGTCGCTGATCCCGGGCAACGAGAACTCGGTGTTCGCCGTGGTCAACGGGCTGGCCAAGCGCGGCGCCACCGTGGTCACCCAGCAGGACGCCAAGGTGCACGTCTCGGGCCACGCCTCGGCGGGCGAGCTGCTCTACCTCTACAACGCGGTGCGTCCGCGCAACGCGATGCCGGTGCACGGCGAGTGGCGCCACCTGCGCGCCAACGCCGCGCTCGCGGCGTCGACGGGCGTGCCGGAGGAGCGGATCATCCTCGCCGAGGACGGCGTGGTGGTCGACCTCGTCGACGGCACCGCGTCGATCGCCGGCCAGGTGCCGGTGGGGCACGTGTACGTCGACGGCCTCTCGGTGGGCGACGTGGGCGAGTCGACGCTCTCCGACCGCCTCGTCCTGGGCGAGGGCGGCTTCATCTCGATCTCGGTGGTGGTCGACCGCGACACCGGGCGCGCCGTGAGCACGCCGCAGGTCTCCGGGCGCGGCTTCTCGGACGACCCGTCCGCCCTCGCGGAGGCGGCCAAGCTGGTCGAGGCCGAGCTGGGCAACCTCGCGGCCGAGTCGATCACCGACACGCACCGGATCGCGCAGAGCGTGCGCCGGGTCGTCGGCCGCTGGGTGGCCGACAAGTACCGCCGTCGGCCGATGATCGTGCCCAACGTCATCGCCGTCACCCAGTCCTGACCGCCCCCCGTCCCGTGTTGCGAATGGGTGCCGTGGGGCGGGTGCGACTAGCCTGAGGGGCATGGCAGGAAAGTCGGGTAGCTCGTCCACGGCCAAGAAGTCGACCGGATCTCGCGGTTCGGCCAGGTCGTCCGCGCCGTCCGGCCGCGCGAAGTCCTCCGGGTCCGGTGCGCGGCGTCCCGCGGCACGGTCGGGCTCGGGGCGCGGCGCCGCCAAGCCCCGCTCCGGCGGCGCGCGGCCGTCGTCGGCGCGCGGGTCCGCCT
>CAZDSL010000728.1:0-1075 GCA_964507655.1 uncultured Mycobacteriaceae bacterium
CGCCGGGCGGCGACCGGCCCGCCGCGCCGGTGCAGGTGCTCGGCGGCCCCGGCACCGGCAAGACGGCGCTGTTGGTGGACGTGGCCGTCGCCCGCCTCGCCGCGGGGGAGGACCCGGAGTCCGTCCTCGTCCTCGCCCCCTCGGCGCGCGCGGTCGCCGCGCTGCGCGAGGAGATCACCCGCCGGCTGTTCGCGGCGGGCGCGGCGGGGGCGGCCCGGGCCACGCGCGAGCCGATGGTGCGCACCGTGCACTCCTACGCGTTCGGGGTGCTGCGCCTGCGCGCCGCGGCCCACGGCGAGCCGCCGCCGCAGCTCATCACGGGGGCGGAGAAGGACGCCGTCATCCGCGAGCTGCTGCGCGGCGAGGCGGACGACCTCGCCGCCGGTGACGCGTCCGCCGCCCGCGCCTGGCCGGAGCGGCTGCGCCCCGCCCTCGGCCTGGTGGGCTTCGCGCGTGAGCTGCGCGACGTCCTGCTCCGCGCCGCGGAGCGGGGGCACGGCCCCGAGGATCTGGTGCGGCTGGGCAAGGCCCACCGCCGGGCCGACTGGCAGGCCGTCGGCCGGTTCGCCGCCCGCTACGAGCAGGCGATGCTGCTGCGCGCCTCGGTGGGGGCGTCCGCCCCGCAGGCCAGCGCCCCGGCGCTGGACGCCGCCGAGCTGGTGAGCGCCGCGCTCGAGGCCTTCGCGCTCGACGCCGACCTGCTCGCCGGCGAGCGCGCGCGTGTGCGGTGCCTGCTGGTGGACGACGCCCACCACCTCGACCCGCAGGCCGCGCAGCTCGTGACGGCGCTCGGGCGGGCGGCCGCGCTCACCGTGGTGGCCGGCGACGGCGACCAGCAGGCCTTCCGCTTCCGCGGGGCCGACGCCGCCTTCCTGCACGGGCTCGCCGCCGCCGGCACGCCGCAGCGCATCGTGCTCGACGCCTGCCATCGGGCGGGCGGGGAACTGGTGGAGCTGGGCGCGCGCATCGCGTCCCGTCTGCCCGGTGCGGCGCCGCAGCGCGCGCCCGCGGCGGCCCCGGACGCCCCCGCGGGCCGGGCCGAGGTGCGGGTGCTCACCACCCCGGCGCACGAGGC
>CAZDSL010000729.1:0-1075 GCA_964507655.1 uncultured Mycobacteriaceae bacterium
ACCTGCGGCTTGCCGATGTTGGCCTCGACCTTGAACTCGCGCTTCATGCGGTCGACGAGGACGTCGAGGTGCAGCTCGCCCATGCCGCCGATGACCGTCTGGCCGGTCTCGTCGTCGAGGTGCACCTTGAAGGTGGGGTCCTCTTCGGCGAGCTTCTGGATCGCGACGCCCAGCTTCTCCTGGTCGGACTTGGTCTTCGGCTCGATCGCGACCTCGATGACCGGGTCCGGGAACGTCATCGACTCGAGGATGATCGGGTTGGCCGGGTCGCAGAGGGTGTCACCGGTGGTGGTGTCCTTGAGCCCGATGAACGCGTAGATGTGGCCGGCCTGGGCCTCATCGATGGCGTTCTCCTTGTTGGAGTGCATCTGGAAGAGCTTGCCGATGCGCTCCTTCTTGCCCTTGGTCGAGTTGATGACCTGGGTGCCCGTGGCCACGTGCCCGGAGTACACGCGCACGTAGGTGAGCTTGCCGAAGAACGGGTGCGCGGCCACCTTGAAGGCGAGCGCCGAGAAGGGCTCGTCCTTGGAGGGGTGGCGCACCAGGACCTCTTCCGGGTCGTCCACCGCGTGGCCCTGCACGGCCTCGACGTCCATCGGGGTGGGCAGGTAGTCGACCACCGCGTTGAGCATGGGCTCGATGCCCTTGTTCTTGAACGCGGTGCCGCACAGCACCGGGTACTGCTCGCTGGCGATGGTGACCTTGCGGATGGCGCCCTTGATCTCCTCGACGGTGAGCTCCTCGCCGCCGAAGTACTTCTCCATCAGGGCCTCGTCCGACTCGGCGACGGCCTCGAGCAGCTTCTCGCGGTACTCGTCCACCGTCTCCTGCAGGTCGGCGGGGATCTCCTCGACGACGGGCTCGGTGCCCGGCTTGACGGTGCCGCGCCAGGTGAGGGCCTTCATCTCGACCAGGTCGACGATGCCGTCGAAGTGGTCCTCGGCGCCGATCGGAACCTGCAGCACCAGGGGCTTGGCGCCCAGGCGCTCCTCGATGGTGCGCACGGTGAAGAAGAAGTCGGCGCCCAGCTTGTCCATCTTGTTGACGAAGCAGATGCGGGGGACGTCGTACTTCT
>CAZDSL010000730.1:0-1058 GCA_964507655.1 uncultured Mycobacteriaceae bacterium
AGCGTCGACAGGCCGCCGCCCTTGGCGCGGTGCAGCAGCACCAGCACGCACAGCACGATGCTGGTGATGACGACGAGAATCTGCAGGAACAGTTCCATGGAAGTTCAGTGCTGCCCTTCTGGCGTCGTGGTCGGCGGTGGGAGGATGGCCCGGCGCATCACGGCCGGCGCGCGGCGCGGCGGCGAGGCCGCGCGTGCGTGCCGGACGGACACGCCGATGCTACCCGGTGTGCCCCGTGCGCCGCGGCACCGGCGGGGTGCGGAGCCCGCGCCGGCGCCGCGTGCGGTCACGGCAGCGGGCCGCCGGCGGCGATGGCCGAGAGCGTCGCGAACTCGTCGGCCTTGAGCGAGGCCCCGCCCACGAGGGCGCCGTCGACGTCGTCCTTGGCCACGATGTCGCCGACGTTCTTGGCGTTGACCGACCCGCCGTAGAGGATGCGCAGCCCGGCGGCGACCTCGTCGCCCGCCAGCTCCGCCACCGCGCCGCGGATCGCCGTGCACACCTCCTGCGCGTCCTCCGGGGTGGCGACGCGGCCGGTGCCGATGGCCCAGATCGGCTCGTAGGCGATGACGCACCGCGCGACCTGCTCGGCCGAGAGCCCGGCGAGCGAGCCGCGCACCTGGGCCACGCAGTGCTCGACGTGGCCGCCGGCCTCGCGCACCTCCAGGCCCTCGCCCACGCACACGATGGGGGTCATGCCGTGCTCGAGCGCCACGGCCGCCTTGGCGGCGACGAGGGCGTCGTCCTCGCCGTGCATGGAGCGGCGCTCGGAGTGCCCCACGATGACGAACGTGCAGCCCAGCTTGGCCAGCATGGCCCCGCTGACCTCGCCGGTGTACGCGCCCGAGGCGTGCACCGAGACGTCCTGCGCGCCGTAGGAGAGCAGGAGCTTGTCGCCCTCCACCAGCGTCTGGACGCTGCGGATGTCGGTGAACGGCGGGATGACCGCGACGTCCACCTTGTCGAAATACTTCGCCGGCAGGGAGAACGAGATCTTCTGCACCAGGGCGATGGCCTCGAGGTGGTTGAGGTTCATCTTCCAGTTGCCGGCGATCAGC
>CAZDSL010000731.1:0-1057 GCA_964507655.1 uncultured Mycobacteriaceae bacterium
CGCCAGTCGGTTCCGCCAGTCGGTTCCGCCAGTCGGTTCCGCCAGTCGGTTCCGCTTCGCGCACCGAACTGCACCTCGCGCACCGATTGCGACGAATCCCGAAACCTCGCGCACCGAACTTCCTTTTGCGCACCGATCAGGGGCCGATGCGCAACAACACGTGCGCGACCACCCCGAGGACCTCCGCTAACAGGTGCGCAAAAGGAAGTCTTGTGCGCAAAAGGAAGACGCGTGCGCGAAGCTCCACGTTCATCCGCGACAGCAGGTGCGCGAGCAGCAGAGTGGTGCGCGAGCCCGCGGGCCGGTGCGCGAACCGCCGTCCGCGTCACCCCGCACGGTGCAACCGCGGCCCGGCCGCGCCCGCACAGACCCCGGCCGCGCCAGCAAAGGCCCCCGCACAGACCCCGCCGCCCGATCAGCGCCGCCCGATCAGCGCCGCCCGGCCAGCCCCGCCTGAACAGCGCCCCCCTGATCAGCGCCGGCCGATCAGCGCCGCCCCCGCAGCCGCTCGATCTCGCGCCGGTCGCGCTTGGTGGGCCGGCCGGCGCCGCGGTCGCGCACCGGGACAGCCGCCCGAACCTCGCGCGGCGGCGGGGCGGGGCTGCGGTCGATCATGCACTGCGCCGCCACCGGCGCCCCCACCCGCTTGGTGATGAGGCGCGTGACCTCGACGATCCGCTCGCGCTCGGCGGTGCGCACGCGGATCTCATCCCCCACCGCGAGCAGCCGCGCCGGCTTGACCGGCGTGCCGTTGACGCGCACGTGCCCGCCCCGGCAGGCCGTCGACGCCGCCGACCTCGTCTTGAACAACCGCACCGACCACAGCCAGCTGTCCACCCGGCATGCGCCGTCCGCCATGGGGCAACCTCCACTCCACTCGCGCGGCCGCTCTCGCCTGCGCAGGATCCGCGCCCATTGTCCCCGTCGCCGCGCCGTCCCCGCCACCGCGCCGGCCGAGCGGCCGAGTCGCGGCCCGTGCCAACGCCCCCGACCGCTGCCCGCCCCCCTCTGCTACCCGGGTGCTAACTATAGACAGCACCCACTGGAACGTGTTCTA
>CAZDSL010000732.1:0-1056 GCA_964507655.1 uncultured Mycobacteriaceae bacterium
TGCGCATCACGAACCGAGCGATGCTCCAGGGAGGTGTGCGCGGAAGGCCCGCGAATGAGTCGGCCATTCCGTTCGACCGCTGAAGAGGGTAGTCGCCGATGGGAGTCAGGCTCGCGTCGGCATCCGCTCGTCTGAGCAGCGCACGCAGGTTGTAGTACTGGCGGAAGAATGCGTGGAAGCCGCGGCTCATCGTGCGCTCGCCCTCGAGCGGCCAGGCCGCGACGCGCCCGCCGAATCGGTCTGTTGATTCGAGAAGGGTCACACGGATGCCGCGGTCGGCGAGACCGGCGGCGGCCGCGAGCCCCGCGATGCCGCCGCCCACGACGATCACGTGATGTGGCGTGTTCGACCGTGCGGCCCCCTCGCGAGCGGGATGCCGCACGGCACGTCGATCGTGCCCCGGGAAGCCCTCCCCACGCGCAGTCACGGCTGCCCCTGCCGGAGGCGCGCGCTCCGGCGCTCGGCGAGCTTCCACAGGATGATCGCGAGCGTCACCATCGCGAACCCGAACCCGAAGTCCTCGATCGGAATGTCCCATGGGAACCTCACACCGGAAAACTCGGCCCGGTCGTACAGCACGATGGGTGCGCTGAGCTTCGTCAGCCACCCGTCGACGAGCACCTGGAACCCGAAGACGATCAGCATCGCGAGCCAGTACTGCAGCGAGCGGAAGATGCCCGTCCGCGCCCAGAGCAGCTCGAGGAGCACGACCGCGATCATGCCGATGAGCGTCAGCACCGTGTACTCAGGCACGACGATCACCTCTGTGGGGCATCCTGTTGTGCCCTGCCTCGCCGCGCACGATCCCGTCTGGCCAGCGGAAGCGCAGTGGACCGTGCCCCTGCGCCAGCCGCAGCACCTTGCCGACCGCCTCGTAGGTGAGCAGTCCGCACAGCGGGATCACCGCGAAGAACACGAGCTCCTCCAGTGGGATCACGCCCAGGTGGATGCCCGAGATGAACTCTCCGTTGTAGTCCCAGTGCTCGCGGGCGATGCCCAGAAGGTCCCACAGCGCGAAGATCACGAACGTGGGCGCGAGCGCGAGAAGCAGCTTGC
>CAZDSL010000733.1:0-1053 GCA_964507655.1 uncultured Mycobacteriaceae bacterium
CCGCGGGTTCACCAAGAACGATCCGGCGCTGGTGATCGACGATCTGACCGGGGTGTTGGACGACGCCACCTTCGACGGGAAGGTCGCGGTGGACGGGTCGAAGGTCAAGGCCAGCTATGCGGAGCCGCGGATCACCTGGACCGGGCCGCTGGCGGTGGGTGACACCGTCACGCTGACCTACCGGGTGCACCTGACCGGTGCGGGCGACCTGCAGGTCACCAACGTGGCGTTCGTACCACCGCCGCCGCCGACGGACTGCGGGGACGACTGCCCGCCGTACGATCCGCCGACACCGCCGGCACCGACGTGCGCCGCGCACCACGGCGTGGATCCGGCCACCGGGTTGCCGTGCGTGCCGCTGTCGCAGGATCTGCGCCAGCTGCAGATCACCAAGTCCTCGGACGCGGCAGGCATCGTGCGCAACGGCGACACCGTCACCTACACCGTCACGGCCACCAATGTCGGACCCGGCGACTACACCGCGGACCGACCGGCGACGGTGGTGGACGATCTGACCGGCGCCCTGGACGATGCCAGCTACAACGACGACGCCGCAGCTGATGTCGATGGCGACCTGGCCTACGCCAAGGGGCAGCTGTCCTGGGTGGGTGCGTTGCCGGCCGGGCAGGCCGTCACCATCACCTACTCGGTGACGGTGACCGGGCAGGGCAATCTGGACCTGGTGAACGTGGCGTTTACGCCGCCGCCGCTGGATGCGGGTTGTGCCGGTAGCGGAACCTGTCCCACACCAGATCCCGAGAACTGCGTGGGCGGGGCTGACACTGTGACCGGCCAGCCGTGCGCGGTCACCGAGACCCCGCTGCCCGCCCTGTATGTCACCAAACAGGTCGACAAGACATCCGCGTCGGCGGGGGACACCCTGTCGTTCACGGTGACGATGACCAACACGGGCAACGTCGACTTCACCGACGGGGATCCCGCGGTGCTGACCGACGACCTGTCCGCGGTGCTGGACGATGCTGCCTACAACGGTGACGCCCAGACTGACACCGACGGGGACCTGGGCTACGCCGACCAGACACTGACGTGGTC
>CAZDSL010000734.1:0-1051 GCA_964507655.1 uncultured Mycobacteriaceae bacterium
CCTGCTCGGGGGTGATCACGTAGCGCCCCGGCTCCATCGGCAGGTACTTGGCCTCCACGTCGAAGTAGCGGCAGAACTTCTCCCACACCACCTGCACGTTCGAGCCGAGCACCAGGTTGGGACGCGTCGCATCCTGCCCGGCGGCCTCGCGGCGCTGCCGCCACCGCCACTTCATCGCCAGCCCCGCCAGCATCACGGCCTCGGACGAACCGATGGTGCTCACGCCGGTGGCGCTCGACGCGTCGGTCTCGGACAGGCCGGGCGCGTGGAACAGGTCGGCCACCATGGCCACCGACCGCGCCTCGATGGCCGCGGTGGACGGGTACTCGTCCTTGTCGATCATGTTCTTGTCGAACGACTCGGCCATGAGCCTGTCGGCCTCCGGATCCATCCACGTGCTGACGAACGTCGCGAGGTTGAGGCGCGAGTTGCCGTCGAGCATGAGCTCGTCATGGATGTAGCGGTAGGCGGCCTCCGGGTCCATCTCCGTCTCGGGCAGCCGCAGCCGCGGGATGGGGCTGGTGCTGAGCCGGCCGGTGTAGGCGGGCGCGATGGTTCCGGACCGGTCGGTGCGTGGCAGCGTCATGATGGGTTTCCCTCCGTCGGTGGCGTGCGGTGCGGTCGGTGGCTGCGGGATCGTTCCTGCGGGGACGGCCTGTCACACCTCCACGGGCGGGTGCAGGCACCCGATCGAGTGGATACGGCGGCGCCCGGCGACCAGCGCGAGGGGCGCTCCGCCGGTGCCGCGCCGCCGAATTCAGCCATGTTGCGAACGTAGCAGCACGGCGCGCCCGATATTCTGCAATGCGGATAATCCCCGCGCTTCTGGAAAATCCGCGGGTCGGGTGCGACGGGAAAAGACGGGCGTGCGGCCGCCGAGGACGGGCCGGACCATGGTGATCGAGGCCGCCGTGGGGCGAATCGAGGGAGACCGCGGCCGCATTACGACGCCTGTGAGGCCCGCCGGATGGCACGGCAGGGATCCCGCCAAAGGGCCCCACCGAAGGAAAACAATCACACGCTCATCAGTTTGGTCCCCTCGAGCGATGCG
>CAZDSL010000735.1:0-1049 GCA_964507655.1 uncultured Mycobacteriaceae bacterium
GGCGCCGGCACGGCCGGCCCGGCGGGCGCCGCGGCCTGCGCCTGCCCGACCGCCTCGCTGCGCGCGCCGAGCTGCTCGCTCTGCCGTTTGCGCAGCAGGTCGCGCATCTGCTCCGCGTTGAGCAGCCCGGGCAGCCCCAGGTAGTCGGCCTCCTCGTCGGAGCCGGCGAACGTCGCTGTGCCGAACGAGGACCCGTCGTAGATCACCTGGTCGAGCTCCGCATCGGCGCCGATCGAGGTGTAGGCCTTCTCCTCCTCGCCCGGCTCGTCCTTGCGCTTGTTGGCGTCGGCCAGGAGCGCGTCGTCGAGCCCCTCCTCCTCGCGGTGCGGCTTGCCCAGGACGTGATCGCGCTGCGTCTCGAGCTGGCTGGCGAGGTCGAGGAGCACCGGCACCGACGGCAGGAACACGCTGGCCGTCTCGCCGGGCCGCCGCGAGCGGACGAAGCGGCCGATGGCCTGGGCGAAGTACAGCGGCGTGGAGGCGCTGGTGGCGTAGACGCCCACCGCCAGCCGGGGCACGTCCACGCCCTCGGAGACCATGCGCACCGCCACCATCCACCGGTGCTGCGATGCCGAGAACTCCTCGATGCGCCGCGACGCGGTGGGATCGTCCGAGAGCACCACCGCCGGCGCCTCGCCCGTGATCGACTCGAGGACCTTCGCGTAGGCGCGGGCCGTGGTCTGATCGGTGGCGATGACGAGGCCGCCCGCGTCGGGCATGCCGCCGGCGCGCAGCTGCGCCAGGCGGGTGTTGGCGGCGGTGAGCACGGCGGGGATCCAGTCGCCGGCCGGGTCGAGCGCCGTCTTCCACGCGCGCGCCGTCTGCTCGGCGTTGAGCGGCTCGCCGAGGCGGGCCGAATACTCCTCGCCCGCGCTGGTGCGCCACCGCGCCTCGCCCGAATACGCCAGGAACACCACCGGCCGCACGACGCCGTCGGCGAGCGCGTCGGAATAGCCGTAGGCGTGGTCGGCCTTCGAGCGCAGCAGGCCGTCGGCGTCGGGCTCGTAGGTGACGAAGGGGATGGCGCTGTCGTCGCTGCGGAACGGCGT
>CAZDSL010000736.1:0-1048 GCA_964507655.1 uncultured Mycobacteriaceae bacterium
ATCAGTAACTCAGTCTGTCCTGAGATCGTATTCTGCTTCGTGCGCACGCGTAGGGGTTCTGCTCATATGAGCAGCACGCTACACATTCGTGCCCCAAAAGTGCAGCGGAATGCGCACAAGAGCACCCGAACTGGGGGTCGTCACGCGCTCGGCGAGCTGGGCGAGGTCACCTCGATCTCGCCGTCGATGATCTGCTGGCGAAGGTCGTCGATCTCCTGCGCGAGGTCGTCTCCGACAGCATCCTCCATGTCGTGGAAAGGCGCGAGGTCCACTCCCCCGTTTGCGAGCGTGCCGATGAAGGGCTCGTTCGTCAGCTCGCCGTCGAGGTCCTTGCGGACGATGTCCGTGACAGCATCCTGCGTCTTCTTCATCACACTCGTGAGGATGATCGGGCGGTACTCCTCCGGCAGCGTCTCATAACCGTCGTTGTCAACCCAGATGATCGAGACGTCTCCGGCATCCGAGGCGGCCGCCGCAGCTCCCTCACCCACTTGGCCCGCGACGGGCAGGATCACATCAGCGCCCTGATGGATGAGCGACTCGGCGGTGGCTTTACCCTTGTTGACGTCTTCGAAATCCCCCGTGAACTGGCCGTCCTGGGCGTCCTTGTCCCATCCGATGGCCTTCACGTCAGCATCGTTCACCTCGTTGTAGTGCGCGACGCCGTCGACGAAGCCATCCATGAAGAGCGTGACGGGAGGCTGGTTTCCGCCACCGAACGTTCCGACGGTCCCGGTCTTCGACACTCCGGCGGCGAGGTAGCCGGCGAGGAAGGCAGCCTCAGCCGTGTTGAAGACGACAGATGTGATGTTCTCGCCCTCCAACTGTTCGTCCACGATGACAAAGTGGCGGTCAGTGTTCTCGGCAGCCGCAGTCTGGGTGTACTCGGCGAGTTCCCATCCAACGGTCACGATCAAGCGGCACCCGGTATCGACAGCCTGGTCCACGTTGGGCTCGAGGTCACTCGGAGTCTTCGAGACGATCGCCTGCGCGTCGATGCCGAGCTCGGACTGCGCCTGCTGCAGGCCCTCCCAGCTCGACTGGTTGA
>CAZDSL010000737.1:0-1044 GCA_964507655.1 uncultured Mycobacteriaceae bacterium
CCCCACTTCGAGGCGTTCAACGACATCGCCTGGGACTCGCCGGAGTTCGCGAACCCCGCGGACGACCCGCGCTGGACCCTCCCGGCGATCGACCCGCTGAGCCGCACCGAGTGGTACCGCGGCCTGCCCACCTCGGAACAGCGGCGCGTGGCGCGGATCCGGATCGCGTCGATCACCAAGACCGGCTCCCAGTTCGAGCAGCTGCTCCTGCTCGGCGGCACGCAGTTCCTGATGGGGCTGTCGAACGCGAACCCCGAGTTCCGCTACTTCATGCACGAACTCACCGAGGAGACCCACCACATCCAGATGTTCCAGGAGTTCACCAACCGGGTGGCCCCGGAGGTGCACGGCGGCGCGACGTGGTTCATCAAGTCGTTCCCGCTGGTGGGCATGCTCGGATCGATCTGGCCCAGCGTCTTCTTCCAGATCATCCTCGCGGGCGAGGAGCCCATCGACCACGTCCAGAAGAGCATCCAGCGCACCGGCGGCGTCAATCCGCTCACCGACCGCATCATGCAGATCCACCTCGCCGAGGAGGCCCGCCACATCGGGTTCGCGCACGCCTGGCTGCGCCACCACGCCCCGCGTATGAGCCGCCTGAACCGGTTCGCGCTCGGGCTGGCGACGCCGGCCGTGATGCGCATCGGCTTCTGGGGGATCATCGTCCCCAGCCGGCAGGACGCGAAGCTGATGGGCATCCCGCGCGAGGTGCTGCGCGAGACATACTCGATGCGCAACCCCGATTTCCGGCGCCTGCTCTCCGATGCGTGCGCCGACGTGCGCCAGCTCGCCGACGCCAACGGCATGCGCACCCGGCTCACGCTCTGGGCCTGGCGGCGCACCGGCACCGACGGCCGGCCGGCCCGCTACCGCAGCGAACCGGCGCGGGCCGCGGCGTGATCGCCGGCCCTGTGCGGGCGGCTTCGCGCGCTGTCAGCGGCAATCGACGGCGACCGCGAGCGCATCGCATACCGCGCGCATCTTCGCCCCCGACAGCGAACCGATGCGCTCGGTGAGAGCGGCGATCGCCACGCTTTCCACGGA
>CAZDSL010000738.1:0-1043 GCA_964507655.1 uncultured Mycobacteriaceae bacterium
CGATCAGCAGCGCGGCCTCGTCCTCGGCGAACACGCATCCCGCGGCGCGCAGCCGGGCGATGATCAGATCTCGGGTCAGCTCCGTTGGTGGTGAGCCGGTCATGCCGGGCTGCCCCTGCCGTTCCTGCCGATCCGGGCGGTGCAGGAGGCGAATCCCAGCCAGGTGTGCCGGTTTCCGGCCCAGCACCACCCGATCTTCGGCGCGTTCCGGTTCGCGCGGCCATCCCGGCCGGTGCCGCCGGAGATCCAGATGGCCGGGGTGCGGGCGTCCAGACTGCCGTCCGGCCGGCGCAGCCGCGAACCGATCGTCATGAAGCAGTTCCCGGGTTGCAGCAGTTCCGGTCGCTGCAGCAGCAGGGCGATGCCCTCGGTCAGCAGCAGCGGAGAGCGTCCCGCGTCGCGGATGGCCGGCAGGGCCTCGATCGGGCTCCGGTTCTGCAGGTCGTCCCCCCGGTCGGGATCGCGGGCCAGGTACAGCGGTCCGTCCGGGACGGTGACGGAGTCGATCGGTGCGAACGAGTCCACGTCGGCCATGTCGACCACCACGAAGCCCGGCTTGCCCGCGCGACGCAGCAACGGGGCGAGGGCGGTCGCCGGCGCCAGTGCCGGGTGCACGCACAGCACGGCCGGCCCGTCACCGTCGGCCGGCAGCGCGCCCGCGGCGAGGCGCAGGTCGGCGGCCGACATGCCTGCCAGCGCGGGCACGCCCAGTGCGATCAGTCGCTCCGCCTGGTCGTCGACCGGGGCGAACGTCATCCGCGCCACCAGGTGTCGTCGGGGGTCACCGGCTGCGTGCGCTTGTGCCGGGTGGCCCGGTACCAGTGCTCGATGCGCTGCGCGGCCTCGGCCGGAACGGGGCGGCCCTCGAGGTAGTCGTCGATGTCGGCGTAGCGCACGCCCAGGGCGTGCTCGTCGGGCAGTGCCGGCCGGTCGTCCTCCGGGTCGGCGGTGGGCACCTTGCGCCAGATCGACGCCGGCGCACCGAGTTGCTGCAGCAGCGCCGCCCCCTGCCGCTTGGTCAGCCCGGCCAGCGGCGTGAGGTC
>CAZDSL010000739.1:0-1042 GCA_964507655.1 uncultured Mycobacteriaceae bacterium
TCCACCAGGCCCAGGCAGTGCCATCCGCGGGCGAATCGGGTGGGGTTGGCTCCGGTCTCGATGAGGCGGACCTCGTCCTCGCCGGAGGCGTCGGCGGGCTGGGCATTGTCGATGAGCGTCATGGTGCTTCCCCGATCGTTGCTGGAATCGTGGTCGTCGTCGGCATAGCGCCGCGAAACGTGCTGCACACCACATTGCTACCCCTCTGTGATTCCGGACAGGGGTGTTTCCCGCCTACAGGGAACCCGGCCTCCACAACCGGGCGCGGCGTCCGAAGGTGGGGGGACGCGCGCGGCGGCGTGCGTCCGGCGAAGGGAGGCGGGATGGCGGCGGAGCACGCCGGCGAGAACACCCTGGACCGCGTCGACCTGATCTTCGGCGCACTGCAGGAGCACGGCTACCTCACGCTCTCCGAGATCGTGACGCAGACGGGCATCCCGCGCTCGTCCGCGCACCGGCTGCTCACGCGGATGGTCCGGATGCGCTGGCTGCTGCGTGTGGGCTCCAGCTACGAGCTGGGCGTGCGCCTGTTCGGCCTGGGCACCGAGGGCGTGCGCAACCACTGGTTCCACCGCATCGCCTATCCGCGCCTGCGCGAGTTGCACACCCGCACCGGCTACGTGGTGCACCTGGCCTACCTCGACGGCACCGACGCGATGATCTGGGACAAGCTGGGCGGCGGCGCATTCGGCGCGGCCGTGCCCACCCGCATCGGCACGCGGCTGCCCGCCCACCGGTGCGCGGTGGGCAAGGCGCTGCTCTCGGCCGAGTCGGACGAGTTCGTGCACGGCATCCGCCACCTGCCGCCTGCCACGGCCCGCACCATCACCGACCCGGACGTGCTGCAGTCGGAGGTGGCCGCGGCGCGCGAGAAGCGGTTCGCCGTCGACCGCGCCGAGTCGTTCTCCGGCGTCGGCTGCCTGGCCACCACGGTGCAGGCGGGCATGGCCGACACCAGCGACGGGCACACCACCACCGCCGCGATCTCGATCTGCGCGCCGGTGGGCCGCATCGACCAGCGCCTGCTGCCGCCGCTGCTGGC
>CAZDSL010000740.1:0-1040 GCA_964507655.1 uncultured Mycobacteriaceae bacterium
GTCACCCTGTGCCACACCGGCACCCGCGACCTGGCCGCCGAGGTGCGCCGCGCCGACATCGTCGTCGCCGCCGCGGGCCGCCCCGGCCTCATCACGGCCGACATGGTCAAGCCCGGCGCCGCGGTGCTCGACGTGGGCGTCACCCGCACCGACGTCGGCCTGGTGGGCGACGTCGACAAGGGCGTGTGGGAGGTCGCGGGCCACGTCTCGCCGAACCCCGGCGGCGTGGGTCCGCTGACGCGCGCGTTCCTGCTGCAGAATGTGGTCGAGCGGGCCGAGCGCGACGCCCGCTAGCGGCGGGCCGGGCACCTACCGGGAGCGATGATGGCGGACGAAACGGGCGACGGGCGCACGCCGGGCGGGGCGGAACCCACCGGCGAGCGCCGCGGTGCGCCCGACGCCGCCGGGGCTGAAGCGGGCGGGGCTGCCGAGGGGGGCGGGGCTGCCGGGCGGCCGGGAAGCGCCGCCGCCGGGGCTGAGCCGAGGGGGGCAGGTAGGCAGCGGGGCGCGGGTGCCGGGCAGCGCCGGGCCGAGCCGGCTCGCATCCCCGCAGTCACGCCGACGCCCGCCCCCGACGACGCAGTGAAGGCCGAGCCCAGCCGCATCCCCGCGCCCACCGGGCCGCCCACCACGCTGAGCTATCGACTGCGCACCATCCATCTGCCGCTCATCCTCATCGGCCTGGGCCTGGCGGTGGCGATGATCCTGGTGGCGCTCGACCGCTGGCGCCGCGGCACGGTGCTGTTCGGCGTGGTCACGCTGGCCGCGGCGGCGGTGCGCTTGGTGCTCGCTCCCGAGCGGGTGGGAGTGCTGGCGGTGCGCAGCCGTGCCTTCGACGTGACCACGCTGACGGCGTTCGGCGGGCTCATCATCTGGCTGGGCCTGTCGATCGAGTCGCTGGGCACCGGCTAGCGGCGACGTCGGTGCAGGCGGCCGGCGCGCGCCCGACGCGCTGGCCACTGGGCGCCACGGTTCGCGAGCCGTTCTGCGGTTCGCGAGCGAGTCTGCATTCGCGAGCGAGTCTGCGGATTTCGGTGCTG
>CAZDSL010000741.1:0-1037 GCA_964507655.1 uncultured Mycobacteriaceae bacterium
TCTGGTACTTCAAGGGCGTGCCGTCCCGGCTGGGCTACCTGCTCGACCTGGCGCCCAAGGACCTCGAGAAGATCATCTACTTCGCGGCCTACGTGATCACGGCGGTCGATGAGGAGCTGCGCCACAACGAGCTGTCCACGCTCGAGGCCGAGATGTCGGTGGAGCGCAAGGGCGTCGAGGACCAGCGCGATGCCGACCTGGAGGAGCGCGCGCAGAAGCTCGAGGCCGACCTGGCCGAGCTCGAGGCGGAGGGCGCCAAGGCCGACGCCCGCCGCAAGGTCAAGGACGCCGGCGAGCGCGAGATGCGCCACATCCGCGAGCGTGCCCAGCGCGAGCTGGACCGTCTCGAGGAGATCTGGTCCACCTTCACCAAGCTGGCGCCGAAGGACCTCATCATCGATGAGAGCCTGTACCGCGAGCTCGAGGACCGCTACGGCGAGTACTTCGAGGGCACCATGGGCGCCGAGGCGATCCAGAAGCTCATCGAGGCCTACGACATCGAGGCCGAGGCCGAGCAGCTGCGCGAGACGATCCGCTCGGGCAAGGGCCAGAAGAAGCTGCGCGCCCTCAAGCGCCTCAAGGTGGTGGCCGCGTTCCAGAGCTCGGGCAACGACCCGGCCGGCATGGTCCTCAAGGCCGTCCCGGTGATCCCGCCGGAGCTGCGCCCGATGGTGCAGCTCGACGGCGGCCGGTTCGCCACGTCCGACCTCAACGACCTGTACCGCCGCGTCATCAACCGCAACAACCGTCTCAAGAGGCTGATCGATCTCGGCGCGCCCGAGATCATCGTCAACAACGAGAAGCGGATGCTGCAGGAGTCGGTGGACGCCCTGTTCGACAACGGCCGCCGCGGCCGTCCCGTCACGGGGCCGGGCAACCGCCCGCTCAAGTCGCTGTCCGACCTGCTTAAGGGCAAGCAGGGCCGGTTCCGTCAGAACCTGCTGGGCAAGCGCGTCGACTACTCGGGCCGCTCGGTCATCGTCGTCGGCCCGCAGCTCAAGCTGCACCAGTGCGGTCTGCCGAAGCTGATGGCGCTC
>CAZDSL010000742.1:0-1036 GCA_964507655.1 uncultured Mycobacteriaceae bacterium
CCCAGCGCGCCGGCGCCGGCCGCCGCGCGCCGCACGGGCACCGGCTCGCCGCGGCCCAGCGCCGCGTGCACGTCGTCGCCGAGCAGGTCGAGCAGGGTGTCGGCGTCGTAGCCGCGATGCAGGAAGGCCTCGCGCAGGCGGGGCGCGAGGCGGACGAGCGGGGAGTCGGCGAAGGCGCCGGCGGGCTGCGGGGTCATGCGGGCATTCTCGCAGCCCGCCGCGGGGGTCAGCCCTCGATGGTGCGGTGGGTGTGCGCGTCGAGCTGCCGGTCGTGCTGGTCGCGCTGGTAGCGGCGCAGCCGGTCCTTGCGGCGGGGCGGGGCGTCGTTGGCGATGAGCACGGCCATCCACGGCAGGGGGACCGAGATGGCGACGATCACCAGCGACACCCAGACGTTGTTCCACGTGCTGTAGACGATGACGGCGGCGATGAGCGCGGGGATGCGGAAGCCCATCATGATGGAGTACTTGCGGATGCGCGCGCGCTGCTGCGCCTGGAACGACTCCTCGGCCTCGGTGATCACCGGCGGACGGCGCGCCGACCCGTGTGAGGACAGATCGGAGTGCGTGCCGTCGTAGCCGCGTGAACTCGTCATGACTCCACTGTCCCACTGTGCGGTGCGCCACGCACTGTCCGGGCCGTCGGGCGGGCCGGCGGCGGGCTGGAACGCGGGCTCGGTTTTCCGGCAGAATGGAGTGCGTGAGCACACAACCTGCCGGTGGTACCGGCCTCCTGGAGCCCGAGGTCGTCGACGACGAGCGCACCGACGACGACGCACCCAAGTTCTTCCACTATGTGCGCAAGGACAAGATCGCGGAGAGCGCCGTGATGGGCACCCACGTGGTGGCGCTGTGCGGCGAGGTGTTCCCCGTGACCAAGTCGCCCAAGCCCAATTCGCCCGTGTGCCCGGAGTGCAAGAAGATCTACGAGACCTTGCCGTCGGGCAGCTGAGGGGGAGCGTCCGGGCGCGGCGGCGTGCGGCCGCCCGCCGGGCCGCCGTCGCCGGCGTCCTCCGCGGGGCGCGGCATGGCCGAGG
>CAZDSL010000743.1:0-1035 GCA_964507655.1 uncultured Mycobacteriaceae bacterium
CCTGGTTGGCGCCGCCGTGCAGCGGGCCCCACAGCGCGTTGATGCCGCCGGAGATGGACGTGAACAGGTTGGCGTTGGACGAGCCGACCAGGCGCACCGTGGAGGTGGAGCAGTTCTGCTCGTGGTCGGCGTGCAGGACCAGCAGCATGTCCAGCGCGGCCGCGATCTCGGGGTCCAGGTCGTACGGCTCGGCGGGCAGGCCGAACGTCATGCGGAGGAAGTTCTCGACGAGGCCCTTGGAGTTGTCTGGGTACAGGAACGGCTGGCCCACCGACTTCTTGTACGCGTAGGCGGCGATCGTGGGCAGCTTGGCCAGCAGGCGGATCGTGGAGAGCTCGACCTGCTCGGGGTCGCCGGGGTCGAGGGAGTCCTGGTAGTAGGCCGACAGGGCGTTCACCGCGCTGGAGACCACCGGCATGGGGTGGGCGTTGCGGGGGAAGCCGTCGAAGAAGCGCTTGAGGTCCTCGTGCAGCAGCGTGTGCCGGCGGATCTGCTCGGTGAACGTCTCGAGCTGCGTGGGCGACGGCAGCTCGCCGTAGATGAGCAGGTAGCTGACCTCGATGAAGGTGGAGTGCTCGGCCAGCTGCTCGATGGGGTAGCCGCGGTAGCGCAGGATGCCGCCCGCGCCGTCGATGTAGGTGATGGCCGACGAACACGAGGCCGTGTTCACGAAGCCGGCGTCCAGCGTGACGTAGCCGGTGTCGGCCAGGAGCGAACCGAGCGCGATCCCGTCGTTGCCCTCGGCCGCCCGCACAACGCCCAGGGGCTGCTCACCGCCCGGATAGCTGAGTACGGCTTTCTGGTCATTCTCAGCAGACACAGAACATCCCTCTCCGATTGGTGACTCAGTAACGTGGAAGTCCTCGGTCCGGATAACCCCTGTTGGAGTATCGGTTCCGCCTCAGAATCTAGTCACCTCCGGCGGCGTGCGCCCAACCAGGTCCGCCGCACGCGCCCGGCACTTCCGCCCGCGGGCCCGTGACCTGCACACATCGGATTACCGATCGGTACGCCCGCTGCACCGGCCCCGCCGTC
>CAZDSL010000744.1:0-1027 GCA_964507655.1 uncultured Mycobacteriaceae bacterium
TCGATGCCGGTGATCTTCGCGTGCGCCAGCGGGGAGCGCAGGATCGCCAGGTGCAACATGCCGGGCAGCTGGATGTCGTCCAGGTAGTGGCCCTTGCCGCGGACGAACCGCGGGTCCTCCTTGCGCAGCATCCGGCCGTGCCCGACCGGGTGCTGGTCGTTGTCGACGAACGCCGTGGCGCGGCGGTCGGCAGGGGTAGCGGTGGGCTCGGCAATCGTGGTCATGATGCGCTCCCTACCGGCTCCAGCGGAGCCGATGGCGGATCGGGTTCCAGCGTCGTGCGCAGGCCCGCTTGTTCGGAGGCGGCCCATCGGATCGAGCGGACGATGGTGGCGTAGCCGGTGCACCGGCAGATCTGGCCGGAGATGGCCTCGCGGATCTCGTGATCGCTCGGGTCGGGGTTGCGGTCCAGCAGCGCCCGCGCGGTCATCATCATGCCGGGAGTGCAGAAGCCGCACTGCAATCCGTGGCAGTTCATGAAGCCCTGCTGCACCGGGTCCAGCTCACCGCCGGAGGCCAGGCCCTCCACGGTGCGGATCTCGTGCCCGCCGGCCATGGCGGCCAGCACGGTGCACGACTTGACCGGCTCGCCGTCCATCAGCACCACGCAGGTGCCGCAGTTGCTGGTGTCGCAGCCCCAGTGCGTGCCGGTCAGGCCCAGGTGGTCGCGCAGGAAGTGCACCAGCAGCAACCGGCCCTCGATCTCCCGGGTGACCTCGTCACCGTTGACGGTCATGGTGACCTGCATGGCCGATCAGCTCCCTTCCGTGCTGGATCCGCCGGCGCGCTGGACTGCTCTGCGCAAGGCACGGCGGGTCAACTCGTTCGCGAGGTGCCGCTTGTAGTCGGCACTGCCGCGCTGGTCGGTGACGGGGCTGCAGCCCTGCGCCGCCAACTCGCCGGCTCTGGCATACAGCTCCTCGGAGGGGGCCTGGCCGCGCAGCGCCTCCGTCACCGCCGGTAGCCCGGTGGTGTTCGGTCCGACGGCCGCCAGCCCGACCCGGGCGTCGGCGATGGTCGCCCCGTC
>CAZDSL010000745.1:0-1026 GCA_964507655.1 uncultured Mycobacteriaceae bacterium
CGGCCGTGCGCACCATGGCGGTGGGCATCATGCTGGCCGTGGTGTTCGTGCTGCTCGCCACCATGACGCTGCTGCCCGCGGTGCTGGGCAAGCTGGGGCAGAAGGTCAACGCCGGCTCGCTGCCGTGGGCCAAGCGCCAGCAGGCCCGCTCGTCGCGGTTCGCCAAGTGGGGCGAGCTGCTGCACCGCCGCCCGTGGTGGTTCGCGGCCGGCTCGCTCGCCGTGCTCGTGGCGCTGGCCGTGCCCGTGTTCGGGCTCAAGGTGTCGATGCCGTCGATCTCCGTGGTGCCCGACGACGCCCCCGTGCGCCAGGGCTACGAGCTGGTGCAGCAGCAGATGGGCGAGGGCGCGCCCGGCATGCTGCAGGTGATCGTGCCGGCCGCCGACGCCGCGGCCACCGCGGAGGCCGCCGCCGCGACGCCCGGCATCGCCATGGTCACGCCGCCGATGGACGCCCAGGACGGCTCCGGCTACGCGATGCTCAACGCGATCCCGGCCGTCGACCCGTCCGACGCGTCGATGGGCACGATCCTCACCGACCTGCGCACCGCCGTGCCGGACTCGGCCGTCGTGGGCGGCGCGCCGGCCGAGAACCTCGACCTGCAGCAGGCGCTCAACGACTACTTCCCGCTGGTCGTCGGCATCATCCTGGTGCTCGGTTTCCTGCTGCTGCTCGTGGCGCTGCGGGCACCGCTGATCGCGCTGATCGGCACCGTGGTGAGCCTGCTGTCCACCGCCGCGGCGTTCGGCGTGGCGCGGCTGATCTTCCAGGAGGGCTGGGGCTCGAGCCTGCTCGGCTTCGACCCGCAGGGCTTCCTGGACGGCTGGGGCCCGGTGTTCTTCTTCGCGATGATCTTCGCCATCGCGATGGACTACACGGTGTTCCTGCTCTCGACGGCCAAGGAGCACTACGAGATCACCGGCGACCCGAAGGCGGCGGCCGTCGACGGCCTCGCCCACTCGGGCCGGGTGATCGCCGCGGCGGCCGCGGTGATGGTGGCGGTGTTCTTCACCTTCGCCCTGGCCG
>CAZDSL010000746.1:0-1022 GCA_964507655.1 uncultured Mycobacteriaceae bacterium
CACACCTTCTTCACCCGAATCGCCGAATGGGATTACGACGACATCCCAGCCCGGATCCCGGTCTATGCCAGCGACCGGCCACGACTCGACAAGCCGTTGCCGAAGTTCCTCGACGATGCCCAAGCCGTCGCGTTCATGACCGCTGCCCGGAACCTGCCCGACCCACTCGACCGGCTCATGGTCATCGCCCTGGCCCGCACCGGGATGCGCCGTGGCGAGCTGCTCGGCCTGACCATCGACGCCGTCGTCCAGATCGGCACCGGCTACTGGCTGCGCACCCCGGTCGGGAAGCTCCACACCGACCGCTACATCCCTCTGCACCCGCAGCTCAAGGACCTCCTCGACGACTGGGTCGCAGGTCGTCCAAGCTGGCAGGCCACCAGCCTGCTGCTCACCGCCCGCGGCCGCCCGATCCCACCGACCCGCGTTGACAAGGCCGTCCAGAAAGCCGCAACCGCGGCCGGGATCGGCCACGTCCACCCTCACCAGCTGCGGCACACCCTGGCCACCCAGGCCATCAACCGCGGCATGTCACTCGAAGCGATCGCCGCGCTGCTCGGGCACCACGACCTGTCCATGACCATGGTCTACGCCCGCATCGCCGACCGGACCGTCGCCGAGGAGTACTTCGCCGTCACCGAGAAGGTCGAAGCCCTCTACGACGCCCACGCACGACCCGCAGCCCTGCCTGCTGAAGCGGCCGGACCGAACATGCGGGCGCTACGCAACGAGACCGCCAAACGCCTACTCGGCAACGGCTACTGCGGCCGTCCGCGCGAGCTCGACTGCCAGTACGAGACCATCTGCGAATCCTGCTCGATGTTCTTCACCACCATCGAGCACCGCGACACCATCCAGGCCCAACGTGACGATGCCGCAACCCACGGCCACCAGCAGCGCCAGGAGGTCTATGACGCCCTGCTCCACCGGCTCGACGACGACAGCGCTTGACACGGATCACCCACATAAGCCGAGGCCTGCCGCAGGATCGTGTTCGCCCGCCGCAGCTCGCGGTTCTCTCG
>CAZDSL010000747.1:0-1020 GCA_964507655.1 uncultured Mycobacteriaceae bacterium
GCGAGCACACCCGCCCGGGCACTCCTGCCGCGCGCGGGCTGAGGGCCGCGGGCGGGCTTCCCGCGCATCGCCTCCGCCCCGCCGGCCCGGCGCGCGGCCCCGGCTGAAACGTCGCGGCGCCGGTCACCGAGGGACCTGGTAGTGACCGGCGCTACGTGCGCGCCGGTTCGCGTGCGCCGTCGCACGCCCGTGGATCGCGACCTTGGAGGGCCTGTGAGCGCACCCGGCTTCACCCCCACCCCCACCCCCATCCGCAACGGCCGCACCACCGGCCTCGCCGCAGCGGTCCCCGCCGTCGGCCGGGCCGGGGCGGGCCGCCCCCGCGACTACGTGCGTCCCACGCTGTCGACCCGCGAGATCGAGGTGCTGCGCTGCTGGCTGCTGTCCGATTCCAAGTCGGAGGTGAGCGCCAAGCTCCACGTCGCGCCCGGCACCATCAAGTCGCACCTGCACCGCATCCGCGGCAAGTACGAGGCCGTGGGGCGCAATGCCGGAACAAAGGCGGCGCTGGTGGCCCGCGCGCTGCAGGACGGAATCCTCGGCATCGACGAATTGTGACCACCCCGTGACAATTCTTCCGTCGCGCGCCTGAATTGCATCCGCGTGATTCACCCGCGCGGTTTTTCCGTACCGTTTCCGCAGGTCCACCCGCTGCCGCGGCACGCGGCGGCATCGGTGCCGCATGAGTGCGCCGCGCGAGAATGCAACGTTTCGGTCGCGGCGCCGCGCTGTCGGCCGACTTTGTCGGTCGGCATCGCTACCCTTTGGCGCATAAGTCTGAGACGGATCGTCCTATATCGCGCACCACGTGCGGCGGGCGATCCGAAGAAGGGAGCGTTGACGGTGGTGGAGCAGGAATCGTCCGGCGGCAATACCGACGACGCACGCCCGGCCCGGGTTCCGCCGCGCCGCCGTGCGTCCGACCCCACCGGCCGCCCCGATCTGCCCAGCACCCCGCGCCACCGGCCCGCGACCCCGCAGCAGCGCCGCGCACCCGCGTACCCGGCGCGCCCCGGGCCC
>CAZDSL010000748.1:0-1012 GCA_964507655.1 uncultured Mycobacteriaceae bacterium
GCTGCCGGCCTCACCGAGCGAGTCGCCCAGGCTGTCGGACCCCAGGCTGTCGGACAGCGAGCCCTCGATGCTCTCCGGGGTGATGCTGCCGGCCTCGCCCGACGAACCGCCGTCCCCGATGCTCCCGAGGCTGTTCAGGCTGCCCGCATCATCGAGCGAGCCCTCACCCAGCGAGCCCTCACCCAACGAGCCCTCGTCCAGCGAACCTGTACCGGGTTCGCCTCCGCCGCCCGCGGACCCCCCGGCGCTGCCCACCTGGCCGCTGCTGCCCACGTCGATGCTGCCCGGGCCGGCATCGCCCGGATCGCTGCTGCCCAGCTGACCGGTGCTGCCGGCCGCCCCGCCCGAGCCGACGTCGCCGCACGACGACCCCACCGCGGCCAGCGATCCGACCTCGATGGCGGCCTGCGCCAACAGCGGATTCACCGGGCAATCGGCGCCGGGTGCCGACCCGGTGCCGCCGCCCACCGAGGCGGTCACGCCCGCCGAGCCGGCGTCGGCACCGACGGGCGCCGCGGATGCGACGCCCACGCCCGTGGTGGTGACGAGTATCGGCACGGCGCTGGCCGCCGCGAATCGCAGAATGGCGGCGAAGGCACGGGCCGACGTGCGCGAACCTGCCTTCTCGGTGCGGGATACGGGTGCCATGGTCTCCCCTGTTCGTCGGTCGCAGGCCCGGCCCGACGCCCCGATACGACAGTCCGGTACACACGAATGCGATCCGTCTGTATCTTGCGCCACCCCGACGTCGTCGGCACCGCATTCGGAGATTCCACCGACTTCAGTTGCCGCGGCACCGCCCTCGCCGCCCCGGCGCGCACGCTCCCGTGCGTCAGCGCACCCGCGGATCGTCGACGTCCTCCGGGCGCTCCCGCGAGCGATCGGGCAGGAATCCGTGCTCGATCCCCCACAGAAGCGCCTGCGTGCGGCTGGTGACGCCGATCCGCCGGTAGCAGTTGCGGATGTAGGTCTTGATCGAATTGGGCGAGAGCGCGGCGCGCTCGGCGATCTC
>CAZDSL010000749.1:0-1008 GCA_964507655.1 uncultured Mycobacteriaceae bacterium
CCCGCCCGCAGCACCGGCACCAGCAGCGGCGGCCGCGCGAGGCGGACCCCCGTCGTCTCCGCCACCGGCGTGCTCACCGGCACCCGCTCGACGGGGATGTCGCGGCACGCCTCGTATACGAGCATGGTGGTGAGTTCGCGCAGCACCGCGCGGAACCGGGGGTTGTCGCTGTGCTTGTCGCGCAGCACCGCCAGGCGGGCGGCGGCGAGCGGGTGGTCGATCACGCGCACATCCATGACCGCAGCCTATGCGGGTCCGCCACGGCGTGATGAGCACCCGGGATCCTTTCCGCGGGGCGCGTTCTGCCGATAGGCTCGGCGCCATGGCTGGAGACATCGTCCCCATCGAGTTGCGCCTGCCCACCGGCAGCGTGTTCACCCTGTGGGCACCGCGTTGGCGCGACGGCGCCGACGAATGGCAGGCGTTCCTGGGCTCGGAGGACGAGGTGTACGGCTTCGATTCCGTCGCCGAGCTGGCCGCCTTCATCCGCACCGACGACGAGCACGACCTCACCGACCACCCCTCGTGGAACATCGTCGAGGAACTGTCCGCGAACGAGCTCACCCCCGAGCCGGAAGACCGCTACGACCTCACCCGCGTGCCCGCCGCCGCGGCCGCCGAGCCCACCCTCGCCTCCACCCGCTTCCTCGACGACTGCCTCAGCGTCGTGTTCGCCCTGGGCGACGTGTGCGACGCCGAGTCCATCACCGACTTCCTCGAGGAGCACGGCGAGTTCGATCTGCTCGGCAGCGGCACCGCGCCGTTCCATGGCCGCTCGGGGGGCAAGCGCTGGGCGCGCATCGGGTCGCTGCTCGCCGAGCGGTGGGACGCGATCCTCGCGACGCTCGACGACCTCATCTCCAGCCCCGACGTGGACGCCGAGGCGCTGGAGATCGCCGAGGCCGAGCTCACCGCCTCCGACGAGAACGAGGTGGAGAGCGACGACGAGCTCGACACCGACGACGACCTCGACCTGCTCGATTCGGATGATGCGGACTCCGATGATTC